>CAZDLO010000021.1:0-43981 GCA_964506325.1 uncultured Tangfeifania sp. | reverse complement strand
AGCTCAGAAAAACAGAATACCGGCAATCCCGGACAACGGTATGACAAATAGAATATTTATCCTGAATCTCACCAGGAGGATAAACACTGCCACGAAAATAATTGCTGACGGCCAAGCCATTTCAGCTCCTTTACCTACTGTATATGCGGCTGAAAAGATCATCCCTATGATTGCCGGCCTCATACCTTTAAAAATCGCAGATATCACAGAAGAATCTTTGATTTTTCTTAGAAATTCCGAAAGAATTAGCATTAGAATGGCCGGAGGAAAGAATATGGCAATGGTTGCAGTTATCGCTCCGAAAACCCCTGCTACCTTATAGCCGATAAAGGTGGCTGTGATAATTACCGGGCCAGGGGTAATCTGTCCCATGGCTACAGCATCAGCAAACTCCTTGCTCGTCAGCCAATGGAAGCCATCCACAATCACCGATTGCATGGCTGGAACAATTACATAACCCCCGCCGAAGAGGGTTAGGCTCATGCCGGAGAAAGCCAGTCCGATTCTCCTGTTGGTAATGTACCATTCCAATTTGTCAACTTCATAGAACCTGATCAGGAAAGCTGTCAGCAAGACTATTACTGCCGTTACTGCCGTAACCAGCATTGCTTTGGCGGCTGATTTTGCTGAGAGGTTAAAGTGGTATTTTTCTTCTTGCTTTTCCGGTTCCCTGTAAAAGAAATATCCTGCTGCGGCGCTGAGAAGGATGATCAGGAGCGTGAGGATAAAAGAATGGATCGTCAAGATTCCAATCCCCGCCAGGATACATATGATGGTTTGCTTTAAGTCTTTAACCTGTTTTTGTGCCATCGAAATTGCCACACTGAGAATGACAGCAACAATGGCGGGAATTATCCCCTGGAAGAACCGGTTAAAAACGGACTGTTCACCGTAGGTTTTGTATATTACTCCCAGTCCGATGATTAAAAGGACTCCCGGCAGAATGGTCGCTACCAGGCATATAATCGCACCTTTGAGTCCACGCAGATGATTCCCAATATAGGTTGCTACATTAATTGCTACAGCACCTGGCAGAACGGAGGCCAGGGAAATTCCATCCAGGATCACCTCTTCCTGGATAACCTTGTCTTTGTCTACCAGTTGTTTCTTCATTACTGCTATCAGAGCCATAAAACCTCCCCAGGAGATCGAACCAATTTTTAAAAAGGTAAAAAACAGGTACTTCAACGATATTTCTTTATGCTCTTGCATTTATTGTCCAAATTATTCTCCAAGATAATTATTTTACCATCAACTGCCACCTCATTGTGACAAGCCTGGAGGGATCATATTTGTGAATATTTCATCAATCCTGAATTACAATCATGTGAAATAGTTTTTTTAATTTGCTATCCTGAATGGGAGAAATTTGCTTGCCCACTGGTGAAATAAAACAGTTAAAAGCTATCTTTACATAGTGATCACACAACTATTAATAATTTGAACAAATAATTTCCTGCCTGTCTCTTCCGGTTCCGCAGGCTGTCTGTCAAGGTACAACAGTTAAAACTCACTTGCTGAAAAAACTGTGAAGATGTGTCTTTGTGATATTTCAAATAAGTAACAGATTGGTGAGCTCATTGGCAGGTAAGAATAATTTATTCAGGTAAGTGAAGGATCATTCCTGTGCCGATAATAACTGACAAATAATTTTCTATACTTAATCGCCTTATAAAATGAACAAAGAAGAAATTTTAATTCTTAAAAAGGAGGCAGAAAATCACTTGCTGACTGAACTTCTTCCATTCTGGACCACCAGGATGAAAGATGAGGTCAATGGAGGATTTCTTACTCATTTTGACAAAAACGGGAATGATACAGGGGAAGATGAAAAATCCCTGATAGCCCAGACCCGGTGCATTTACACGATTGCCTCTGCTCACAGAGCAGGTTATGGTGAAGGGAAACTGGCGGCACTTGCCAGTCATGGCGTTGATTTTCTTATCAATAAGATGTGGGACAACCAGCATGGCGGTTTTTACTGGATGATGAACCGAAAAGGTGATGTTAAAATTGACCAGAAAATTATTTACGGTCACAGTTTTGCCATCTACTGCCTGAGTGAATATACTTTGGCAACAGGGGATCCACGCGGACGAGAGTATGCTGAGAAGGTATTCGACCTGTTGCAGAAATACTGTGCTGATACACGGCATGGCGGTTACTGGGAAATGTTTCACCGCGACTGGACACTTTGCGGGCCCGGCAGCCAGGGTGGCGACCGTAAAACACTGGATGTGCATATGCATCTGATGGAGGCATTTACAACCTTGTATGAATGCACAGGGATGGAAGTTCACCGGAGGAAGCTGCTGGAGGATATTGATCTTTTGATCAACAAGATCATTCACCCGGTCTACAAAACAGGAATACCACAGTTCTACAAGGACTGGACCGTTGCCCCTCAGATTAAGTTTGATATTATCTGGGGTTGGGACCGTTTCTCGGAGGAGGGCCAAAAAGGAAATGCAACAGATAACACATGCTATGGCCACAACGCAGAGTTTGCATGGCTGCTTTTGCATTCAATCGAAATACTGAAAGCCAATCCGGAGGATTACAAGGAACTGTTCAGGATAATTTACGATCATACTGTCGACAATGGTATTGATACGGAATATGGAGGAGTTTTTGTTGAAGGTCCGCATTCCGGAGGAGTATATGACAAAGAAAAAGAGTTCTGGCAACAGGCGGAGGTGCTGATTGGTTTGTTGGATGCTGTAAGGCTTTTTCAATCGGATAAATACTGGAATGCCTATAAAAATGTGCACCGGTTCGTTTATGACAAGGTTGTCAACAAGGGCGTTGGCGAGTGGTTTCCATTGCTTTCCCGCAAAGGGGAGCCGATATGGACACATATGGGACATTCCTGGAAGATCAATTATCACACCGTAAGGGCTGCAATACAGAGTATCCGCCGATTGAATATCCTGGCGGAGAAGGCATAGCTCTTTGTAAATTTAAATTAACTCAACCTTTCAAAAGACGATAATTATTAACAACATACAGATGGAATACAAAGGCAGATACGAAGTTTTTGATCCTGCGCAGATCAAAACCTACCCTGTTAAGGGAAGAACCAACAAGGTAAAATACCATGATCTCAGGGAAATAGAAGAAGTATTGAATGCTGACATTGATTTGCCAGTTACTGTCAGGAAAGAGATTGAATCTCTGGCAAAAGATATTATCGAACGTCATTCCGCCGGACAGCCAATCTTGTTGTTTACCGGAGGGCACCTGGTCAAAAACGGTTTGAACAGGTTGCTTGTGGATTTGATTAACAGGGGGCTCTTTTCCATTATTTCAGGGAACGGGGCTACCTCTATTCATGATTTTGAACTGGCGTTAATGGGTGAAACCAGTGAATACGTTCCACAGGCCCTTGAAAAGGGAGAGTTTGGAATGGCCTATGAGTTCAACTTCATCAATGCTGCATTAAGTGTGGGAAACCACGACAAGCTTGGATTCGGGGAAGCGATCGGCAAAATGATTTGCGATGAGTCATTCAGTGCTGAAGTAGCCAAATTCCTGGGAATCGACCCCGGTAAAGTTGTGTTTCCCCATCCGGAACTGAGCATTGCTGCAGCATGCTATAACCACAAAGTTCCTTTTACTGTTCATGTAGGGATTGGCACTGATGTGCTGGACCAGCATTACTGGTTTGATGGCTGTGCCAAAGGTGGATGTTCGGGAAGGGATTTCCTGATATATACCCATGAGGTCTCTAAACTGATGCAGGGAGGAGTGATTCTGAATATAGGCAGTGCAGTAACAGGTCCTGAGGTTTTCCTAAAAGCCGCCTCCATGGTGGGGAATGTTAAACTGACCCCGAACAATATCCTGACCGCCAATTTTGATCTGAGGCCTTACAAGCCTGAAAATGCGACCAATGAGTCGGCTGTTGGGTACTATTTCAGGGATCAGAAAAGTATTGTAGCCAGGATTCCACAGGCATACGGGGGCAAAGGATTTTATATTGAAGGCAACCAGATTCAAACATTTCCCTATCTTTATAAGCAACTAATTAAACTACTTCAGGCTTAAGAGCGCTGAAGGGTCTCTTTTTCAAACAACTAAACTAACTTTCATGAGCTTATCATTATCCTTTCTGGATTGGTTTGTATTCGCCTTTGTGATGATCGGCAGTATGTCTTTCGGATTGTGGATGGCATACCGCAAGAAAGCCGGCGAGAACAGTTCCAATTTTTTCCTGGGAGGCAGGAAAATTGCCTGGCCAATAGTCGGCGCATCTATTTTTGCCACAAATATCGGGGCAGAACACCTTGTGGGGTTATCTGGGGATTCGTACCGCTATGGTTTGTCTGCAGGATCCGTTGAATTGACCACAGCCATAACCCTGGGATTTGCCTGTGCCATATTATTCCCATATTATATTAAGAATAAGATATTTACTATTCCGGAATTCCTGGAATTGCGCTACGACCGTCGGGCCAGGACCTTCTTTTCCGGTTTGATGTTGATTATCAGCATAATGACAAAACTGGCTTTTACCCTCTTTGCAGGAGCATTGGTGCTGAACAGCATTTTGGGATGGAATGTAATGACCACTGTATTTTATATCGGAGCGATAGTGGCTGTTTTTACAATCATCGGAGGATTTACCGCTGTGGCATATACTGATGCGATTCAGGTGGTCATTATTTTACTAGGGTCGTCACTAATGCTGTATTTTGGCCTTGAAAAGGTTGGCGGATGGCAGGGCCTCATGGAAAAAGTTCCTGAGATGATGAAGATTTCCAAGCCGATTGATGATCCGGTTTATCCATTCTGGGGTATTTTCGCCACAGCATTTTACGCAGGGATTTTTTACTGGGGAATTGATCAGGTCAATGTTCAGCGTGCCTTATCTGCACCCGATCTGAAGAATGCCAGGTGGGGGGCCATGTTTGCAACTTTTTTGAAGTTGTTTCCTATATTCATTTTTGCCCTTCCGGGTGTAATAGCATTCGCATTGTACCCAAATGAACTACAGGGAGATGAAACCAAGCAGACTTTCGTTTTGTTGTTGAACAAACTTCTCCCCACCGGATTGAGGGGGTTGTTGCTAGCCTCCCTGATGGCTGCTTTGGTGACCTCCCTTATTGCCGTACTTAATTCAGTGTCAACCCTTGTGGTCCGTGATTTCATTCTGGAATTTAAGCCTGATATGTCAGAACGCAAGCAGGTAAAACTTGGACGATATGTGATCGTACTTGTGACAATTCTTGGAATTGGGGCTGCCTACCTGGTATATAAGAATGAGGAAGGCCTGTATAAATATCTGCAGACCATTTCAGCCTACCTGGTGATCCCTGTTTTCCCTGCCATTTTCTTTGGTATCATAAGCAAAAAGGTAACCATGAAGGGCGCAATTGTCTCTGTTATGGTGGGTATTGTGCTGGCAACAATCTTTGTAATTGATCAATTGATAGGAGCCGATGCAGGGAAACAACTCTTCCCTATTCTTCACCATAAGCTTACATTGAATTTTGGACTTCGTGGTCTTTGGGCTGAGATTTTTATTACAGGTGTTCTGTTTGCTGTATCTGCTTTCACAGAGAAGACATCGCCTGAAAAACTGGAGAAAACTACTATCAACTATTCCAACGGAATAGCAAAATTTGAAGGAATCACCGACTGGAGGCTGCATCTGACCGTTCTTTCATTGATTACACTCTTCCTGTACATCTGGTTGAGCTGAGAGTGATCTGGAAATATAAATCAACAACCCCTTGTGGCCAGCTTCGCTTGCAGCAAGGGGTTGTCTTATTAATATTCCTACTTGAGATGAGATTTGTTTTGGAGTTTTGTTAAGGAGGCATGAATACCAGGTTATTACACTTTTATTTCATTGGCTAAGCAGTAGAAAAATAGTAATTTAGGATTATAAAATTTTCACCCTCCCATATTCAGTCATTCCATGTCAGCAAATCTGAGAAAGCATTTTTTGCCTGGTATTATTCTGATCCTCCTGGGTCTGGTGGTAACCCCCTGCAAAAGTCAGCAACAGAAATCTAATGCCTTCTGGCCTGAAATCAAGAGTGAGACCAGGCCCTGGAGCCGCTGGTGGTGGATGGGAAGTGCGGTAGATGGCCCCAATCTCTCCAGCCTGATGGCAGAATATGGCAAAGCCGGATTTGGAGGCCTCGAGATTACCCCGATTTATGGAGCGGTAGGTTTTGAAGGGAAATACCTCCCCTTTCTTTCACCGGAGTGGATGAAGATGCTTGACCTGTCTGTTCTGGAGGCCAGGAAGAACGGAATGGGAATAGATATGAATACCGGAACCGGATGGCCTTTCGGAGGCCCGCAGATTGGTCGCGGGCAAGCAGCTTCCAAACTGATTGTTCAAAAATACTCACTGGAATCCGGTCAAAAGCTGACGGATAGAATTGTTCCATCAGATCAAAAACAAAAAGATGCAGGAGCAACACTGCAGGCTTTAACCGCATATGGCTCTGCTGGTGAGGTCATGGACCTTATTCCAATGACCAATCTGGAAGGAAACCTGAACTGGGTCGCCGGAAATGGGAGTTGGGAGATTTATGCTGCTTTCTGCGGCAAAACCCTCCAAAAGGTAAAGCGGGCAGCCCCGGGCGGGGAGGGGTTAACACTGGATCATTTTTCAAAGGATGCACTTCGTGCCTACCTGGCCCGATTTGATTCAGCTTTTCAACAATCAAACCATGGTGTCCGTAATTTCTTCAACGACAGTTATGAGGTATACGGTACCAACTGGACCTCCTCCGTTTTCGACGAATTCCTCAAAAGGAGGGGATACAAATTGCAGCCTTACCTGCGTGAACTCTCCGAAAAAAAACCATCCACTGATATTTCACGAAGGGTACAATGTGATTACCGCGAAACGATCTCAGATCTGCTGCTCGATAATTTCACAAGGGTGTGGACCGGATGGGCCCACAACCAAGGAAGTATGACACGCAACCAGGCTCATGGTTCGCCGGGAAATTTGCTGGATTTGTATGCCGCAGTGGATATTCCGGAATGTGAGACATTTGGCAATAGCCAGTTCTTCATTCCCGGACTCCGACGTGACAGTTCCGACATCCGCAATGTGGATCCTGATCCGGTGATGCTGAAATTCGCCTCCTCTGCAGCCAATGTTGCCGGCAAAAAGCTGACTTCCAGTGAAACCTTTACCTGGCTGGCCGAACATTTCAGGGTCTCCCTGTCACAGTGCAAACCCGAAGTAGAGCAAGCATTTCTTTCGGGAGTGAACCATGTTTTTTATCATGGGACAGCCTATTCTCCCACCGAAGCAGGATGGCCCGGATGGCTTTTCTACGCCTCTGTAAATTTCTCCCCGTCAAACAGCTTCTGGCCACACATCCGTGGTCTTAATGAATATATAACCCGTTGTCAGTCTGTGCTTCAGGATGGCCTTCCGAGCAACGACCTGCTGGTTTACTGGCCGGTATATGATGTATGGATGACCAGTGAAACTTCGGATATTATGCTAACCATCCATTCGATCGACAAATGGTTGTATCCTTCTCCATTCTGCAAGGATGTTAAAGAGTTGATACAGCAGGGGTATTCGCTTGATTTCGTGTCGGATAACCTTCTTGGCAATGTTTCTGTACGGGATGGCTTAATTTATACCAAAGCCGGGAGTTCATACCGAACGCTGATAGTTCCGTCAAGCAAATTTATGCCTGTTAAAACACTTATTCGTTTGAAAGAGCTGGCCAGTATGGGTGCAAAAGTGATATTTCAGCAAATTCCTGCAGATGTTCCTGGATTGAATAGCCTGGAAACATTAAGGCAGCAAAAGGACGACCTGGTGAAATCGATTCATTTTGCTGATATTACCGGTGAAGTTAAAGCAGCAAAAACGGGGAAGGGCGAGATCTTTTTAGCCGATCAGCTCCAGTCGGCCCTTGAATTGAAAAGGATTTTCCCCGAAAAACTTGTTGATTCCGGTCTTAAATACCTCCGGAGAATAGGTGAACCAGGGGTTTATTACTACCTGGTCAACCATACGGCAACAACAGTTGATGACTTTCTTCCATTTAACCAGGGTGGCATCCAATGTGTGATGCTCGATCCGCAGACCGGGGAAACAGGGGTGGCACAAATACGAATGGATCGGGGAATACTCAAAGTCAGGGTTCAGATGCGCCCTGGAGAGGCCATGTTCGTACTGGTCTCCCAAAATATTGTGAAGGGTAAAAAATGGAATTATACAGAACAAGCACTCACTCCGGTTGAAGTGAAAGGTCCCTGGAAACTTGAGTTTACGGTAGGTGGTTCCCCCCTTCCAAAGACGACCGAACTTCAGCAGCTGGTATCCTGGACAGAACTGACCGATGCAACTGCAGGTAGTTTTTCCGGATCAGCAAGGTACTCAACGACAGTTGATTTACAGGGCGATTTGGCAGAAGAATATATGCTAGACCTGGGAAAAGTTTGCGAAAGCGCCAAAGTAAAGATAAACGGAAGGGAGGCCGGCATTCTCTGGAGCATCCCATTTACCGCCAAAATCGGGAAATTACTGAAGCCCGGAAAAAATACGATCGAAATTGAAGTTTGTAACCTGATGGCCAACCGTATCCGTCAAATGGACCTGGAAAAAATTCAATGGCGCAATTACCACGAAATCAACTTCGTGAACATTGAATATAAGCCCTTCGATGCATCTAACTGGAAACCGATGCTCTCCGGCCTTCTGGGTCCTGTAAGAATAATACCTTTGCAATTAAACTAAGGAATTGAAGCTATGCAACCAAAAAGAATGATTGTTCTGTTGCTGTTACTTGCCATCTTCGACGGCATCGCAGCTGAAAAAGGAATGAAAATTGACCGCAGGGCGGTAGTAATGAGAAATAATGTTGTGGTAAGCAATCCTGACACCATGGCAACCCTTTCGGTGGGGAATGGAGAATTTGCCTTTACTACCGATATCACCGGACTGCAGACCTTTTATCGTGAATATGAGAACGGGGTGACGCTTGGGACACAATCCAACTGGGGATGGCATTCGTTTCCCAATACAGAAAATTTCCAACTTTCCGAGTGTACCAATTTTGTTGACTACGTGGGAAGGAAGGTACCCTACCTGGTCCAGTACGGCGGAAACGGCCGGGATGCGCGTGCTGCCAACTATTTCAGGGAAAATCCCCATCGTCTGCAACTGGGCATTATCAGGCTGAAACTGAAAAAGGCGGACGGTTCAGAGGTTAAGATCGCTGACATACAAAATCCCAGGCACACCTTGAATTTGTGGGAAGGGCGCATCAGCAGCGAGTTTCTTGTGGAAGGCAATCCTGTAAAGGTGGAGGTGTTCTGCCACCAGCAGAAAGACCTTGTTTCAGCCAGGATTAGTTCGCCCTTGGTAAAATCGGGCAGACTTGCGGTGGAATGGTTTTTCCCGTTTGCGGTACCGCAACATACCCACTCCGGTTACGATTTTTTATCTCCGGAAAAACATCGGTCGGAACTTCAAAAAATTGACAACCATTCTGCAGATATATTGCGGACTCTGGATAATGATCATTACGTGGTGAACCTTTCCTGGAACCAGGGTGCAAAACTGGAAGAGAGCGACAGGCACAAATTCGTTTTATCATCCGATGGAGGTAATTCGCTCGAATTCAGTTGCCTGTTTTCTCCGGACAAGAAAAAGGGATTGTTGCCGTCATTTGTTGAGACAGAAAAAAATAATGTTGAAAGCTGGAAAAGATTCTGGGAAACAGGTGGAATTGTTGATTTCTCAGCTTGTACAGACCAACGTGCCCCTGAACTTGAAAGACGTGTTGTACTTTCACAATACCTGACTAAAATTCAGAATTCCGGATCATTGCCCCCGCAGGAGACCGGACTGGTTTTCAACAGCTGGTATGGGAAATTTCACCTGGAGATGCATTGGTGGCACAGCGCACATTTTGCCAGCTGGAACCATCCTGAATACCTCCTAAAGCAGCTGGACTGGTATCGCACAATTTACAATAAGTCGCTCGAGACGGCCGCATCACAGGGCTTCAGGGGAGTCCGCTGGCCAAAAATGGTTGGCCCTGAAGGACAAAACAGTCCGTCCAGTGTTGGCAGCTTTCTCATTTGGCAGCAGCCTCACCTGATTTACATGGCCGAGCAATTGTACCAAAGCAACCCAACCCGGGAGGTATTGAATAAATACAAGGATCTGATTTTTGCCACTGCCGATTTTATGGCGGATTTTGCGGTCCCTGATGCTGAAGGGAAAACCTTCAATCTAATGCCACCGCTTATTCCCGCACAGGAACACTGGAAAAAGGAGACTTCCATGAACCCTCCCTTTGAGTTGTCGTACTGGCACTGGGGACTGGTAATTGCCATGGAGTGGCAGAAACGGTTGAAGATGCCCGTCCATGAGAAATGGAATAAGGTAGCTTCCCAACTCGCCACACCGGTGCAGGTCGACGGATTGTACCCGGGCATTGCCAATGGCCCTGAGTCGTACACCAATCCGCTTGACATGAGGGATCACCCCTCGGTATTGGGTGCTTTGGGAGTTCTGCCTGCCTGGGATAAGATTGATCCGGAAATCATGCGTAATACCCTGAAAGTGGTGATGCAAAAGTGGAACTGGCCAACAACATGGGGATGGGACTACCCGATGGTTGCCATGTGCGCCACCAGGCTCATCGAGCCCGAAATTGCTTTGAATGCTCTCCTGATGAACGTACAAAAAAACACGTACCTGAGAAACGGGCATAATTACCAGGGACCGCGGCTTAAAATTTACCTTCCCGGCAACGGTGGACTGTTAAAGGCAGTCGCACTGATGTGTGCCGGATGGGAGGGATGCGGCGTTCAGAATCCTGGTTTTCCCAAAGACGGGAAATGGAATGTAAAATGGGAAGACCTGGTAAAGGATTTTTAGAACATGCAGTAATTTTACCGGGATTTCGGCCGCTGACAGGATTCAGTATTTGATTCATTAACCGGTTCGGTAACTTAAAACGTAATAGAAAGAGGTTTAGTCTGCAATTGAACTGCCAACCCGTGAACCTGTTTTTTCCTGGGTTGGGGTTGGCTGACAGAGGATTCTCCTTCAGTCGCTTTCAGGATGTGAAGTAATTGTGAATTTGAATTGAAAATATTCAGAAAGAATGTTCCGGATGTCAAAGAATTATAGAATTTGAAGAATACCAAACGCCATTTATTTGGTTCTTTCCAAATCCACCTCCTGCAACTACATTTCCTTTTTGAAGCAACTGAACCAAACTATGATCATCGGTTTTTTCAGTCATATGAAACCTTATAATCATCTATTTTTCGGTCCTGCCTGCAATATAAATAAACTTCCACAGGTGGTCAGCCATTCTCAATTGTCACATTTTATTTGTGTTTTTCCAGTTTTTTGGATTCAGATACGATTTGTATTTGGTAAATAATTCCTTTCCAAGCAGCAACCCACCCGACCAGAATGTTAATTCTCCCAATACCAGGAGCGCAGTTGAGACAGTTATCTTGATACCCTTTTCCAAATCTAAAAATGGAATTACCGGGATTGACAAAAAGAAAACTACCGATACAATGATCAGGATAATACCTATCTTGAATTTGATCGTTTTTTTCATCAGTAATTAATTCATATATGTATCAAATAATCAATATAATAGAAACCAGTCAGGATGTTTCAAATTTTCATCTTCATGCTCAAAGCAATACTTTTTTGTCCTTAACTGATTAATATTAAGTAATTAAGATTTGGCTTATTGTATTACAGATTGTTATAAACATCAAATACTTCCTTTTCTCGTAAGCCTAAATAAATGCGGGTTGTGAGTAATGATGTATGGTTTAAGCATTGGCTTAAAAGAATTAAACTCTTTTCGGAATTGTCGTTGCTCTCAAACACACGGCGCCCGAAACTCTTTAGTAGAGAATGACTTACTTAATCCCTGCGTAGGTCCATTCGATAGCTTGTTTCAGTAATTTTCTGAAATTTTCATTTTGAAAGGTTGGGGTGTTGTGGCCACTTTGAAGGGTGACGATCCGGGCTTTCCCGTACTGGTGGGTCCATCCGATTATGGAATTGCTTGAAACTTCATTGGTGGTCAGCAGCGGATGCACGTCTGCCGAAATATAATACCCCTTGTAGGTTTCGTCGAAGAGGTCAAAATCTTTGACCCCTTTCGTGACCGCATGTTTTTTGTCGGCAACAACTGCCTTGAAGTGCAGATCATGGATGTAACTGCACTTTGCATATTCTTTACCGTCGATGATGGTAGGCTGGTGGACATATTTACCTCCGATGATTTTCCAGTATTCAGGCCATCCGTCGAAGGCGCATATGCTGTGGTGAAGTGCAACAACAGGTTTCCCTTCCCTGATACAATCCGCGAAAATCTTTTCCTGTCCGGGAGTACTCTTCTGCCACATATGGTAGAAAACCAGTACATCGTAATTCTTCCGGTTCTCAGGAAGGAACTGATCGTAAGCCGCCGGTAATTCAGCAATCTGGCTTGTAATATTTTTCCCCAGGCTGCCAAGCATGGCATCAAAGGATGGTTTGTCATAACTGTGACCTCCTGTTACAACAAGGATTCGTATCCTGGCTTTGGCTTCAGCATGGCCGGGGATGAACAAAATGGCGGAAAACAGGAAGGTCAGGGATAAGAGACGGATTTTCATAGCTGTATGTTTTACTGTTTCTAAAAATACAATAATCTTCTATTGGTGTATATAAATTCCAGACTTTTATGCCGTATAACACAACAAAACCCCGGCAAAGACTTCTGAATCCTTGCCGGGGTTTATTAAAAGGTGATGAGACGGAAAATATTTACATCATTCCGGGCTTCATTCCCTTTGAGCCTCTTTTTTGTTTCATTTTCTCATGCCGCAAATCGAACTTAAGACGTTGCTCATCGGTTAACTGGGCACGCATTTCAACCTGGTGTTTGGTTTGAATCTTGGCCATTTCAACGCGCATAGCACCAATTTTCTCAATGTTTTTACTGATGGCAGCCAAATCCGGCTTGTCCGCCGTTACCAGGGTTCTTTGATGGGCCTCGGCTTCGCCAAGCTCATTCCGCAACGGTTGCAACTGTTTCTGAACAGCAATGGTAGTCTTTTTAAAGGATTCTTTCTGGACATCTGTCAGGTTAAGGCCCTGGGCCATATCCTTACGTTCCTTCATCCGCACCTCTTTCCCCTCAGCAGTACGGAGTTCTTTTTTTCCTTTCTCACCGGGCTGTGCCACCAGTGCGGTAGTTACTCCCACCAAAGCGATTAGCATTAAAACTTTTTTTGCGCTCATAATACTGAATTTTAATTTTTTTTAATCTTAAACCTGACTTATTTGTCTTTTAGATTTTTATAATTCAAAATGGTTTACTGCCCGGCAGAAGTTTTAACACAGTTTAAGGATTGACCATCAGGAAAGTACTATGAAGGGTGAATCTGAGGCGGTCTCCGGTTGCTTTCCCTGCCTCTTTCAGGAGTTATTCCGGATGTTACAGTGAGAACATCTTCCTTGATCAGACGAACCAACTCATTCCCCAGACTGTCAGGATCCCGATCACCCCGATGGCCGACTCCATGAGCGACCACGACTGGAATGTTTGTTTGACAGTCAGTCCGAAAAATTCCTTGAACATCCAGAACCCGGAATCGTTGAAATGTGACCACATGACGCTTCCGGCGCCTGTTGCCAGCACCATCAGCTCAGGGGATGCGCCAGTTTGCTGCAGAACCGGAACCATGATGGGAGCCGTTGTCAGTGTGGCAACCGTAGCAGATCCGATGGCAACCCTGAATATTGATGCCACCAGGAACGCCATGAAATAGGGGTTCATGTGAAAGTTATCCGATACAGTCCTGATGTAGGCAATTACATTACTGTCCTTCAGCACCTGTGAGAAACCTCCACCGGCAGCAATGATAAGTACGATCATGGAAATAGCCCCGATTGATTTGGCAGCCAAGGTCATAACATCTTCCATCGACCTGCCTCTTCTGAGCCCGAGGGTAAAAATGGCGACGAGGACAGCTGTGAATAGGGCAACATTGGCATCACTCAGAAATTTGAAAAATGTAAGCAGCATCGACAGGATATTGGCCGCAGAGATGCTTACCCCTTTTTGTGTCAGCACCTGCAGGTAAAATCCTGAGATGTTATCCATGCCCAGCTTTGTCAGTTCCGTTTTGGCAGGGGGCGTGCCGACCATTAAATCTGTCAGGGCGCCGAGCAACATCAGGATAATGGGGGTGACCGCACAAAGGATGCTGATTCCCATGCCTGGAAGTTCACTTTTGTCGAAATGCCTCTCTTTGAAAAGCTCCTTAGGCGGCGCCAGGTTCATATCTTTGAAGAAACGGGAAAACCAAACACCGCCGATCAGGCAACAGGGGATCATAGGTATAAGCCCATAGAGCAGGACCTTATTAACATTCGCATCATAAATAAATGACACATAGGTTGGTGCTGGGTGAGGAGGAAGGAAACAGTGTGTCACCGACAGCGATGACAACAGCGGCAGCGCCAGCCATAACAGCGGTAGCTTTGTTATGACGGCAAAAGTAAATATAAGCGGAATCAGTACAAGGAAACTCGCATTGTACATCATGGGCAGCCCTACAAAGAAACCGGTAATCATCAGGGCATACTGAATGTTCTTCAATCCCATCATTTCTATCATCCTGAAGGCTATGGTATGGGCGGCTCCGCTCTCCTCCAGAATTTTGCCCAGCATGGCTCCAAAGGCAAGGATCAGGAGCACCTTCCCCATGGTGTCCCCAACACCTTTAAGAACGGAATCAAGAATATCGGAAAGGTTCATGTGGCTCAGCAAGCCAACGATAAATGAAGTAACCAGGAGGGCGATAAAAGCATGGAATTTAAATTTGCCGATAAGAACCAACAATACTACAAATCCAATACCGACAATAAGAAGAGGCATAACAGTCTGGTTAATCAAGTTTGATCTAAAGGTAAAAATTTGCAGGATGTATTCATCCCTAAAAGGCATTTTTTGAATTGAACCAACAAAATCCGGGAAGTACCGTATAAACGATAAAAGCATGTTTCATATCGGACATTGACGCAACAGCTATTAAGATCCTTCAAGTGTTTCCTTCATTGAATTTGCCTCCTTGGGTTTAACAAATTCCACTACATTTTTTATCGATGCACAGATTAAAACAAGAACAATTTCTGCCAATCAGCCTGGATGAAGCCTGGGAATTCTTTGCTACTCCCGGGAACCTCAACGAGGTAACTCCCGGGGATATGGTTTTTGAAATAACATCAGAGCTACCCGAAAGGATGTACGAAGGACTGATAATAACCTACCGCATCAAGCCGATGGTCAACATCGCAATGGGTTGGGTAACAGAAATAACCCATATCAGGGAAAAGGAATACTTTGTCGACGAACAGCGCCGGGGCCCCTACCTGATCTGGCACCATGAACATCATTTCAGGGCGGTTGAAGGAGGTGTCATTATGACCGACCTTTTGCACTACGACATTGGCAAATCCATATTCGGATGGATAGCTGGCAAACTGTTCGTGCATAAAAAGGTGAAACAGATATTTGAATACAGGTACACAACCCTTGAAACATTGTTCGGGGTGGGGAGGGCCGGAAAATAAGTGTTTCCTGGTTATTTCAGTTTTCTGCTTTCTACTCCTTCTTTGGTGATTTTAACCGGCAGAATCAGTCCATCCTTGTCGAAATACATCCTGTCGATACATGTTTCCCTGTGATTGCCATTTTTGGTGGTTAGAGGGCGCCTGTGGTAAACGATGTACCAGTCGTCGGTTTCGGGGATGTTGATCACCGAATGGTGACCGGCACCGGTGGCGATTCCGGGATCCTGCTGAAGGATTTTTCCAATCCTTTTGAAAGGTCCAAAAGGTGAATCCCCCATGGCATAGGCAACACTGTAATCCGGGCCTGTCCACCCGCCTTCCGACCACATCAGGTAATATTTCCCCTTTCTTACCAGCATAAACGGTCCTTCCACATATTTTTCAGGAGTGATGGATTTGAAGATGGTCCCGTCCTCAAATGGAATGAACCCGGTGAAGTCCTCTTTCAACCTGCCGATGTTACAATGCCTCCAGCCCCCGTAGATCAGGTAGTACTGACCGTCTGCATCACGAAAGGCAAACTGGTCGATCGGTTGTGCACCGTTGTAAAACCGGTCGACCAGCGGTTTCCCGAGGTAGTCGGTGTATGGGCCTTCCGGACGGTCGGCAACTGCAATTCCAATTCCGCCGGGCTGCTCATTGTTCTGGATGTCATTGGCGCCAAAAAAGAGAAAGTATTTATCCCCTTTCTGCGTAATGGAGGGGGCCCAGACAGCGTACCCCGCCCAGGAGACATTTTTTATATCCAGCACATGCGGATGTTTTTTCCAGGTAACAAGATCTTCGGAAGAAAATGCATCCAGGAAGGTTTGTTTCAGGTATTGCGGATTAATGGTGTTTTTTCGGATGGCTGACTGGTGTTCCGAAAATGCCGCCGGAATACCAGGATCGTCTGATTCTCCGGAATAGGTTGGGAAGATCCAGTACATATTCCCAAAGATAGTCCCTTCGGGATCAGCATACCATCCAGGGAATACTGGATTCCCGGCATCATTCCTTTCCTGTGCTGCAAGGCCGATATTTAGAATGATTAAAAATAACAAAAATGATTTTTTCATGTACCGGTTTTTTGGAGCAAGTAATATTAATAAAAAAACCGGCAGGTAAACATATAGTTGCCCCACCGGTTTAATCAAAAGATATTTGTATTGTGATGATTACCTGATTCCCAACAGTTCAAGTAATTGTTCCATTTGAGAAAAATCGGAAATGACGATATCGGCTCCAGCCTTGATAAGGCGTGTACGCTTGTGGGCGTTCAGACCGTACCGGCGTTGTTCGTTGGTTGCCATCCCGACGGTTATCCCGTTGCGTTTGTGCGTTTCGCGGATCTCAACCGGGCCGTCGCCAAAGGTGATGATCTGTCCGGATTCCGATGTTCCGATAGAGTCCAGGATGCGGTCAAGGACGATTTTTTTGGCCTCTTTGTTGATATCACCTACGGCTCCGTAAATTCTTCCCTCAAAGAGGTATTCATAACCCAGGGCTTTTGCTTCGCTTTTTACGTCTACCTCGTCGGTCCCGCTGGCAAGGTAAAGTTTTACACCTGCCTTGTAAAGGCGGGAGAGGAACGGGAAAGCATTCTTCACGGTGAAATCTTCCAGGGCAAGCTCGCCAAGCTGAAGTTTTTTCTCCCTCTCCTTCACCATCAGCAGCAATTCGTCGTTGTAGATTTTCTTGTAGCCGAAAATATCGAGGATCTCATTTTCAGGAACGCATCCAAACTCCCTGACCAGGGCAATCAAACCCTGCATCTGTACCAATGTCTGTATACCTGTTGTTTTATCAATGAATTCAGCCACGCGCGTTTCAACTTTGTGGTACAATGCATCATCGGCGTTCTTGAAATTTTCTCCAAGGATGGCTTTGATCATCATGGGAGCCATAATTTCCTCCCAGCCCTCCCTCAGGGTAGAGATGGTTCCGTCGTGATCGAATATGGCATGTTTTGGATAAATATCCTTGCTGAGCAGGGATTGATCAACAATCTCTATCTCTGTGTTTTCCATGTATTTGGCCATCCTTAGCTCTTCAGCCAGTTCGTGGTGGTAGATATAATCCGACTCTTTGCCCAGGTGGATTATTTCTTCCGGAGTAGCTGTGCCGGTGGTAAAAAGTTTCTGAACGGTTACCCCTGCGACCAGGGCTCCCAGTTCAGCTGCAGTTTTCATCGGATATCCGGCCGCCAGTGCAGAGGCTGCACCTGCCAGGTAGCTGTCGCCGGCTCCTACGGTATCTACTTTTGACATGATCAGCAATCCGGGAATCTCCGAGATGCCTGACTCATCAATGGTCAATGAACCCTTGCTGCCTCGTGTTATGAACAGTGGCTTGCCGAATCTCCCGAAAAGTGTTTTTGCTGATGCTACCACTTCGGAATACAGCACCACTTCGTCAGGTTTCTTGTTGAGGCCGCACAAACGGGCTGCTTCTGTATCGTTCATTTTCCGGAGCGTGCCGTCATAGAAATCGTTGAAGCTGCGGCTGTCGACGATAAAAAGCTTGGCAGGAAACTGTTTTACAACCTCGACAAGTCTCTTTTTAAAGTAGTCAATGTGTATGCCAGACGGAACCTGCTGGTTGATAATTACGACATCTACTTCCGGCACGACCTTTATCAGGCTGGCAATCAGCCGGTCAGCGGTCTCTGTGGATAATACATTGTAATTGCCGAAGTCTACCCGGTTCAGTTCCAAATCATCAATGTACGGTTTGGCATAGGTATGGGTGTACCATTCGTCCTGCTGGATAAGAAGATTGTCGGCATTGATACCTGTTGCCTTCATGATCCGGACCATCTCAGCCCCAAAAGGATCTGTTCCGATCACACCAAAAGCGCGGATATCCTTGATACCCATGGCTGCAATGTTGTTGGTTACATTCCCGGCTCCACCCAATGAGTAACGCTGTGTTCTCACAGGTCGGGTTGCCTGGTTTGTTTCAACGGAGATCTCGCTCATCGCCTCATCGACAAACCAGTAGGCATCGAGGCAGAAATCGCCGAGAACGGCAATCTTTACCGAGCTGATATCATTCAGTATTTTTTTAAGTTGTTCAGGATTCATGATCTTGTAATTTTAATGGTGAATGTATTATTCAAAATTCAATGGTTATTTCTTCACGGCCGGAAACATATAGATGGCTGCATCTCCGGGTTCCACCTCTGTGGCATTGGTATATTCATTGGCAGCAATCAGGGTTCCGTCTTTTTGTACCTTTTTCACAGTGTCATCAACCTCCAGGACCAGTTTCATGGTCTGCTTAAAATCCCTGTTTACGATGACCAGAAAAGTATTGCTTCCATTTTCCAGGACAGATACGATTGCACCTTCTCCAATTGTTTCAAGCACTTTTACAGGGGCAGGGAGTTTTGAGAGTCTTTTGGTCCCTCCTGGGATATCAATACCTGTATGACCGATGGATACGATTTTGGCACCCAGGAACACGCCTGAAAGGTTTTGAATCTCATTGCTTACCTTTTGCAGTTTGTCATAAACCACTGTTCGTTTGCCTGATGCGTCGAGCGGGGATCCGTAACCCCTGAAACTCCAGTATTCTATACCCTGAGCACCATAAGCCAGGTTGGCAAAAACCTGCAGCCTGAGTTCCGGCAGGGTAGGGATGTCATGAACAAAGAGTTTCTCCGGGGTATAGGCCTTGTACAGCTGATAGAAATCATTCAGTGTCGGCTGACCGCTGTCATCAGAGTAGGCCAGGTAGGAGGTAGTAAGGGCGAATGCCCAGTAAGGCCTGCCTTCAGCCTTATACTTGGCGGCATAGAATTCCAGGTTTTCATACCAGCGGAGGTGTATTTTTCCATCGGTGACCGGATAAAAATCAAAGGAGATATAAGGGGCAGGAAACATCTTGTCGAAAGTATCGACATATTCCTTGTAATCTTTGGTGCCAAATTTTTTCTGGTTTGAATTGATGTCGGGATAAAGATTGACAAAGCTGTAATGGTTTTTATCGGCTGCCAGTAATTTTTTGGCAAGGTCTGCCAGTTCTTCAAATTTCGACCTGT
Organism: uncultured Tangfeifania sp.; assembly: GCA_964506325.1. Taxonomy (GTDB): domain Bacteria; phylum Bacteroidota; class Bacteroidia; order Bacteroidales; family Prolixibacteraceae; genus CAINVV01. Next base: position 24,350 of record CAZDLO010000021.1, on the reverse strand, counting down.
CAGGTTCATCCCCGAGGTAGTAGCCTTCCAGGGCCTTGTGGCTTTTAAACCTGGCTGCAACTTTTTCAGGTTCAGTCTTAAGTTCGGGACATGAGATCATCAGTTTCACACCCGCTTGCCCGGCAGCATCAAGTGCAGTGGCAATGGCGTCGGCATTCTGGAAAAAGGCGATATCGATGTTCACTCCGACATCTTTCAGTTTCAGGTAATTTTGTACGGAAATTTCCTTCTGGGCAATGCCGCCCCACGACATGACGGGTATTACACCCCCTGATTTCAGTTTTTCCTGGGAGTACAGCTGTCCAATTCCTGTGACAACAAGTAGGATAAGTATAATTAAGCGTTTCATTCTGAATTACTTTGTTATTTATTGGTTGGGAATAGGTAAACAGCCATATCGCCGGGTTCAAGTTCAGAAGCACTGGCATATGCCGATGCCTCAACAATTGTCCCGTCTTTCAGTACTTTTTTGAGGGAGGTGACACCTGAAAGTATGTAGGGCATTTTTTTGTTCAGATCACGGTTGATGATCACAAAGAAAGTCTGGTTGCCCTTTTCAAGGGTTGAGACCAGGGCTCCCTCACCTTCTGTTTCGAATATTGTCACTGCCCACGGCAAAATGGTTAACCGTTCGGTACCCCTTGGAATGACAGTCCCGGTATGATTGACCGAAACTACCTTCGAACCAACAAAAACGGCAGAAATTTCCTGTATCTCCCTGTTGACTGCCTTTATCCTGTCGTACACTATCGTTCTTTTGCCATTCAGGTCGATAGGAGCGCTTCTGAGTCCTTCCGACTGGCGGTAGGCCCAGTATTCCAGTCCCTGGGCTCCATAGGCCAGGTTGCTGTACATCTGAAGCCTGAGAGCAGCCATCGTCGGAACAGGATGCAGTTCATTGTAAGAACTTGCAAGGGCGAAGGCCCAGAAAGGTATACCTGCCTTGCCTGCAATGCTGGCAAATATCCCAAGTCCTTCATACCATCTTTCGTGAAAGCCTTCGTTCAGGACCGGGTAGAAATCGAAGGAAAGAAGGTTTGTTGGTATCTCCTTAATGAATGTTTTGACATAATCTGCATAGGACGGGGCCCCAAGAGCTTCAGTATTGTATGGATGGATACTGGCGATCAGGTTGACAAATGCCGGGTGAGCCTTGTCTGTTTGCTGAATCTTTTTTGCCCAGTCGCCCAGCGCAGGCATGTCGCTGCAAACCGGTTCATCCCGGAGAAAATAACCGGCAAGGGATGGGTGATTCATCATCCGTTTGACTGTTTTTTCAACATCGCTCTTTAACTCAGGACAGGAGGTGATCATTTTTATGCCTGATAATTTTGCCACATCAAGGGCTTTCATCATCTCTTCCACATTCCCGTAATTGTTGAGGCAGACATTGATACCCATCTCCTTCAGTTCATTAAACTTCGCGAGGTTGGTCTCTGACTGGGGAATGCCTGCCCATGCCATAACAGGCAATGGTTTTTCAGCGGCCAGCTTGTTTTGTGCCATTAGATTCGCAGTCAGAAATACCGCGATGAATGACAGCAATGCTAATTTTCTCATTGTAATAGTTTCTGTAGTTTAATTTGGTTAATTATCTTTTTTTTCTTTGGGAATCATATAGATAGCCGCGTCACCCGGATCCAGTTCCATGGTTGGATCGTATGCGCTGGCAGAAACTGTTGTCCCGTCTTTCAATACTTTTTCCACCTTCTCATCGCCATAAAACGTTAGCTGGATGCTGTTGAGAAAGTCTTTGTTGACGACAACCAGGAAATAATTATCCTCCTTCTCCAGCAAAGATACGAGGAGCGGAGCGCCGTGCGAGTCCAGTACTTTAATCTCTTCAGGGAGTTTTGTCAGGCGGATGGTTCCTACCGGTATCATCCCTTTGCCGGAATGTCTTACCCACAGCATTTTTGCATCCAGGAACACACCTGTAAGGTTTTTTATTTCAGAACTCATCTGTTTCACCCTGTCATAGACGATGCTTCTCTTTCCTGCAGCACTGATAGGGGCTCCGCGCTGGTCCTCACGGGATGGGGCATTGGCAGAAGTAGCCGACCAGTAAGTGAAATACTGGATGCCCTGGGCACCATAAGCCAGGTTGCTGTAGACCTGGAGACGCAGCGAGGCAAGAGTTTGCGGTGTGAGATGGTCCTCATCATAATTTGTGCTGAGCGCGAAGGCCCAGAACGGTTTGCTGATCCTTTTTGACTCCGCTGAAACCTGCTCCAGGTTCTGGTACCAGGTCTTGGACAATCGGTCTTTCAGAACGGGGTAGTAATCGAATGAAAGAAATTGCAGGGGTATATGGTTGGTGCATTCACTGAGGTATTCCATGTAATCCTTAGTTCCCAGCTGCTCCTGCGGATCGGCAAAATTGGGCAGCAGGTTGACATAGCAAAAGTGCTTGCTGTCTACAGACTGAATCCGTTTGGCCCATTTCCCCAACTCTTTGTACATCTGCATCGGGGGCTCATCAATCAGGTGGTATCCTGCTACTGCGGGATGATCCATCACCAGTTTCGCGGTTTTTTCCGGCTCTTCCTTCAGTTCATGACAGTTGACAAGCATCTTGATCCCTGCCGCGTCAGCAGCATCCAATGCCTTCAGCAGTGAATCCAGGCTGGAGAAAAAGGTCAGGGAATGGGTTATTCCCGCCTCTTTCATTTCCTTGTACCTTTCGACGGTGGATTCGCCCTCCGGTATGCTGTACCAGGCTAGGATCGGGAATTGCCCGCTGGATGTCAGTTTTTTCTCTGTGGCTGAAATACCGGTAACCAGTAATAAACCAAGGATAATTCCCAAAATTTTTTTCTGCATAAAAAGTTAGAGTTTTAGGTTGTATATGATGATTGCATTTTCCCTGAGGATCTTTTTCGCAATTTCAATGGCTTCATCCTCTGTTAGATAGCCGGATTTAACTTCGTTTGTCAGGGCCTGGGTGACACTCTCCCTGGCAAGGACAGAAGCACCGTAAGCTCCTTCAACGGTCTGACTGTCACCGCCGTATGCCATTATTTTATTTAAAGGGACAGTTTCAATAAATTCCTGCAGGTTGTGCGAAGCCACTACCGGTGAAATCAGGGCAGACCATGCCATATCGACATACACGTTGGCAAAAATTTTACCAATGGTGGCCGTCTCTCCGCCATAAGGATAGCCAGAGTGAAGAAGGCAGAACTTTAATCCGGGAAATTTGAAAAAAGCCCTGACCAATCCGGTGGGATTGGAGTTGGAGATATCATTCCCTGTACCCGTCTGAAGCCCGGTATGGATCTGAACCGGCAGGCTGTTTTTTTCACAAAGGCCTAAAAGCTTAAAGAAAACAAAATCCTGGAGGGGCTTGGCTTCGCTGAACGGAAAAATACGCTTCGGATCAGCCTTCATTCTTTCAAAAACTGCCTCAGCGGTTTCGCGTGGCACATCGTCAAATTTCAGGGTCCTGCCATAAGCCACCCCAAATTTAGCACCCTGGATACCAATTTTCACATCCTGAGCAAAAACACTGTCTATCAAGGCTTCGTAATCACTGAGTGAGGTGATCTTCTTGCCGTAATTGCTCATCCGGGTGTTCATCTTGTCGTAGCCATAAAAGCTGACATATTTATCGTACACGAAAAAACGCCTGAAATTGCAGTTTCCCTCGTTCACAACATCCCGGGGTTTGGTCGTATTGTATTCCATGATCAGGCAGGCATCCGTTTTCGCCCTGCCTTTCAGAATATTTTCGTAATAACCGGGTTTGTGCGCCTCCCTGATACGTTTGGACAACTCAACGTAGGTATTTTCATTGAGGTCATCCATGCCATACAGATCCCTGGCAGCAATCAGGACTGACCTGCCATACCCTGTGTGCCTTGTATAGGGCCAGTTGTTTTTTATTACCGCCCATTTCTCATCCGGGGTTGCATCTTTATTTTTGAAGATATTGTAGATCCTGTCTGCCGGGACCCCTGAAGAGATAAGGTCCTCCAACTGGTAGTTGGTAAAAAGGCAGCTGAAATCGGCCGGACTTGTCAGTGCTTCACTTTCACTCATGATATGCTCGTGGGTGTCGATCAGCCTTATGGCGGATACAGCTTCAGAAATCCTCTTTTCAAACCCCTTTGCAGGCAGATTCCGGATAGAAGACTGAGCATTGATTTCCGGCACAACAAAGACAAGGAGCACCAGAAGAGCGGAGTAAATTTTTGTACGTTTCACCGGATTGTTGTTGAGGATTGTTTGAAACGAAATTGACAGATAAAGGCCACGCAAAGACGCTATGTGCGGGAAGGAAGACAAGGGTTGAATCTCAGCCTCCTGGCAAACATGATTTTTTTCGCGCACATAATGTCTTTGCGTGCCCTGGCAACCTCAGGCAGGTTTACAGGAACAGGTTAAACCTTTTTCCTTACATAAAATGCTACCCAAAGGATATACAGCATACATGCACCAATGACGGATACACTCATGATCGGGCCGAAAGTCGTGCTTACGAATCCCATCACCAGTGGAATGAAGGCTCCGCCTGATACTGCCATGATCAGTAAACCGGAGATTTCATTGGCACGATCGGGCATTTTGGCCAGCGAAAGTGTGAAGATAACCGGAAACATGTTCCCGATTCCCAGTCCGGCGATCAAAATGCATACATAGGCAACCGTAGCACTAGGAGCCATAAAGATTCCCAGAATGCCGGCCAGTGCCAGCAGGGTGGTCAGGAGCAGGAATACTTTTGGTTTGATTTTCAGCAACAGGATGGCTCCTATGAGACGGGAAATAAATTCACCGGCAAAAAACCAGCTGATACCATAGACGGCTTTCTCGATGGTCAACCCGAATTTTGCGATAAGTACGTTGGCAATATTGGTATTGATGGCCACTTCCGAACCAACAATAAGGAAAATGGAGAGTGCCATGAAGGCAATATACCTGTTTTTGAGAAGTCCGAAGCAGGAGGCAAAAGTAGCAGGTTTACGGTCAGGTTTGGATTCCTTTACAGGAGTCATGGAGAGCCAGAGGGCACCCAACAGGGAGGTAATTCCATAAATGGCAAATACAAGTTTCCAGTTGCCAAAATGGGTAGCCATTGCTGAGGCGATAATAGGTCCGGAGAAGGAAATGATTGCCTTGACAAACTGGGAGGTGCTCATGTAACTGGCCAGCTTTTCATCCGGTGCAACATCCTGCAGCAGCGGATTGGCTGATACCTGCATGATTGTGTTTCCGATTCCCAGCAATATGAAGGAGGCAAACATCATCCCGAAAGAATAGTGGATAAACGGAAGCCCCAGTCCGATGGCCTGGATCACCATACCTACATTCAGGGTGTTCCTTTTTCCGTATTTATCCTGGATGACACCGACAGGAACAGACAAGACAAAAAACCACAGGAGCACCATCATGGGCAGGAACTGTGCAATAAAGTCAGTTACCCCGAAATCCTGCTTGATGAACCCGGTTGCAGTTCCGATTATATCGATGAATCCCATCACCACGAAGGAGAGGAATACAGGCAGCAATTTATGAAGGCCCTTGTTTTCTGTAATCATAGCATAAATTTTTGTTGGTTAATTAATTGGTTATTGTTACATTTTTGGTTGCAGGAGTCTATTTGTTTCCGAAAAAATGATGCTCCGTTGCAAGGCAAAGAACATGATATACAGGGAGATGTAACTCCTGTACCATGAAAGTTCTCCGTCCCGGAACATTGATAAGCGTATCGCAGTACTCTTTCATTTTTCCACCTGTTTCTCCGGTCAGTGCGATGACCTTTAAATTCATGGCTTGTGCCACCATGCAGGCATCAACGACATTCTGTGAGTTCCCTGAGCTGCTGATCCCGATCAGGATATCGTTTTCTTTTCCGTACCCGATAACTTGTTGTGCAAAGATGATGGTAGCATCAATGTCGTTGGCCACGGCTGTATTCAGGGCCGAATGGGTGGTCAGGGAAATGGCAGGCAATCCCTGCTGGAGATGCTGGGCCAGGTAACTTCCCCTTTCGGGAGCAATTTTTTCAAGTTTTTCCTTCACCTCCAGCCTGATTGGCCTTTTGAGTTCAAAACTTTTCATCAGTTCGCCGACAATATGATCGGAGTCCGCACAACTTCCACCGTTGCCACAAACAAGAACTTTTCCGCCATTCTCGTAGCATGCAATTATCTGGTCGCAGGCTTTTGCAATGGCTGGTTTTATGACCGTCAAAGAGGGATATCTTTCGCAGAGCTGGTCTATTAAAGCTGATTGATCCATCATGGGAAGATTATTGTTAGTGTTATTCGTAAATGGCAACGCACAATGCCGCATAATCCCCGATGGTATCGCCGAGGGCTGCCGGAACAATCCTGCAAACCTCCATGGCAAGCGGTATCGCCTCCAGTCCGAGTATTCTGTCGATGTGCGGCCTGAACAGGTTTTCATTGCGGGCATAAATACTTCCAATAACGATGCACTGCGGATTGAGCACATCGACCAGGATGGCAAGTCCCCGGCCAAGGTACTCTCCTGAAATGCGTATGATCTCGAGGGCAGTCTCATCCCCGTTCTGGGCGGCAATTGCCACAGCCCTGGCATCAAGATTGTCGGCCAGATCCGGAGCAGGGCAGAAGGCTACAGGGATATTCTTCCCGAGTCTTTCCAGTACTACCGTTTTTGCCAGCTGGGCGATCCCGCCACCGGAGCAGAATCCTTCAAATGAACCGGCTTTGCCAAATCCGACCGGGCCGGTATCTGCGAGCCTCATGTGCCCGACCTCTCCGCCCAGGTCATTAGTGCCGGCATAAAGCTGACCGTTGAGTATAAGTCCTGAACCCATCCCTGTGCCGAAGGTAAGGAAGATCATGTTGCGGGTTCCCTTGCCGGCACCCATCAGCCATTCGGCCAGTGCACAGGCGTTGGCATCATTCTGAATGGCTGCCGGAACTCCATACGCTTCCTCAAAAATTTTCACGATCGGGACATTGTCCCATCCCGGGAGATTTGGCGGGGAATAGATCATTCCTTTGACCGAATCCAGCGGACCTCCGCAACTGATGCCGATCCTTTTTAGCCTGCTTTGCGGAAATTCAAGCAACAGGCTGTCGATATGACTTTTAAATTCTTCCAGGATGGCCTCCCAGCCACGCTCGTTGGTCCTGGTCTCAAAAAATATTTTCCGGAGAATGGTGAAATGCTCGTTCCCGATGACAACAGCACACTTTGTGCCACCAATGTCGAGACCGATGTAAAAATGTTCGGTACTTGCGTTCATAAATAGTTATAGTTACCATCCTGTCTGGCAGGATCATTAATTTTTCCTGGCTTCCGGGGCAGATTGTGATTTGAATTTCAAAAGTAATTTTTTTAAGTCATTTTCCGACTGCCCCTGAGGATTTAAATTTGTTTAGAATGATTATAAATAAAGTAATTAAAGCATTTAATATTAATACAATAGATCATAAAAAATGAAATTATTCTCGTTTTAAGACCCCTTTTTACGGGAATAATCCAGCAGGCTGCCTACAAAGATTAAGTACCAGTCCGGATATATTTATTTTCAGATATTTTCGTGATAATCCTTACCTTTGGGAACGGTTCCTTTCACAATAACTACTACTATGAAGACAGAATTCAAAACCAGGATAGCCTGTTACTATCTGATTGTTATTTTTCTGGCAGTTTCATCTTTGCTTGTTTCCTGCAGTAACAAAGTCCGGATCGAAGATAAGTTGCTGTCGGATCAATGGTCACTCCTCTCTACCGCAAAAACCGCTCAGACAGGTGCAGAACTGACCAATTCCAACGATTTTGACCAGTCAGAATGGATCAAAACAAAGGTCCCCACGACCGTGATGGGGGCATTGGTTGAAGCCGGTGTCATCAAAGACCCGTTCTTCGGGAAAAACCTTGAAAATATTCCCAAAACTGATTTCGAGGTTCCATGGTGGTTCCGGACCACTTTTGACCTCGACGGGTATAATCCGGAAGAAGAGATGGCGCGGTTGATGCTGGATGGCATCAATTATAGGGCGGATATCTGGTTGAACGGGTCTAAAATCGCTACGAAAGATTCAATTTTTGGTGCATTCAAACAATTCAACCTGAATATTTCCAGGTATGTAAAACCAAGCGGCAATATTCTTGCCATTGAGATTTTTCCGCCAAAACCACGTGATTTTTACATGGGCTTTGTCGATTGGGCTCCTACGCCACCAGACAATTACATGGGCATATTCAGGGACGTTCATGTGAGGAGGACAGGAAAAATCACCATGGATGAAGTATTTGTGGTTACGGACCTGGATGTGGAGTCTTTGCAGCATGCGACCCTTCATGTAAGTGCTGAAATCACCAACCACAGCGACCTGGCAGAAAAGGTAAAGGTGGGTGGGAAATTTGAATATATCCCTTTCGGCAAGACTATTCGGATCGCGCCTGGCGAGACAAAGCAGGTCAAATTTGAGTTGTATCTTCCAGAGCCGCGTATATGGTGGCCCAACGGTTTGGGCAAGCCCGAACTTTACGATCTGAAAATTGATCTGAAAAACGGGTCGCAACTGGTAGACCAGCGGACAACGAGGTTCGGTATCCGGGAAATCGAGACTTATCTCACCAGCGATACGGTGCGCGGATACAAAGTCAATGGCAGGAAAGTTCTGATCAAGAGCGGCGGTTGGGTGGATGACCTGTTCCTCCGTTACATGCCTGAAAAGGATGCTGCCCAGATCCGCATGGTCAAAGAGATGAACATGAACTCAGTAAGGTTTGAAGGCATATGGGGCAACAACCATCATATCTTTGACCTGTGTGATGAAAACGGAATACTGATGATGGTCGGCTGGAGTTGCCAGTGGGAATGGCCCGACTACCTCGGGCTTGAAATGAAGCCAGCCGCGGCAGAGGATGCCAGCCTTCCCATCAATGCCAGCGTTGAGATGAATGGTGTAAAACTTTCCCCTTCAGAAGAGGATCTCCTTGCCCGTTACCTGAAAGACCAGGTCCTCTGGCTGAGAAACCATCCTTCTATCCTTACCTGGGCCACAGGAAGTGACGCCTACCCGAAAGAAAGCCTTGAGGCCAAGTATACTGAAGTGTTGAGTAAATACGATACAACTCGTCCGCTGCTGATATCATCGGGTAGTTTCAACAGTGTTCTGTCGGGACCTTCCGGTATGAAAATGAACGGGCCCTATGAATATGTTCCGCCGGTATACTGGTACGAAGACAAAAAGACCGGAGGCGCCTTTGGCTTTAATTCAGAGACGGGCCCCGGACCGCAGATACCACCCCTATGGTGCATAAAGCAAATGATGCCTGAAAAGAAATTGTGGCCGCCAATGAATGATTACTGGGACTGGCATTCGGGAAGGAAGGATTTTAACAGTGTGAAGGTGTACCTGACAGCCATGAATAAGCGCTATGGTGCACCCAAAAACCTGGATGAACTGGCGCTGAAGGCGCAGTTGATGAATTATGAGGCCATCCGCCCCATGTTTGAGGCATTTGTTGTAAACAAACCTGTTTCAACCGGGGTGGTTCAGTGGATGCTCAATTCACCCTGGCCTGAATTTTACTGGCAGCTTTATGACTATTCGCTCATGCCCACAGGAGCGCTGTACGGAACCAAAAAGGCCTGTCAGCCAGTAAACCTTATCTACAATTATTTTGACAAAAAGATTTACATGTGCAATGACATCCGCGGACTGATCCATAAATACGACGCCGAAATTTCCATTTACAATATCAAATCCAAACCGGTGTACCAGGATACCCTCAAGGTTACAGTTTCTGAAAATTATTCCTTGTTCCTGAGCGATTTACCGGAACTGAAAGGGAAAAATGAGGTCTACTTCCTGGACCTGAAGCTGAAAAATCCGGAAGGGGAAATAGTGGCTGATAATTTTTACTGGCTCTCTACCAAAACCGACGAGATGGCATGGGATAAATATGTCTGGTACTATACCCCGCAGAAAGAATATGCCGATTTCACGAAGCTGAATAAAATGACCCCTGTTAAACCCGAGGTGAGCAAAGAACAGACTACCGAAGGAGACGAGGGAGTTATAACAGTTACTTTGAGGAATCCTTCGAAGGAGATTTCTTTCTTCACTGAAATTGTTCTGGAGAAGAAGGCTGCAAAACAGCCTGTTCTGCCTCAGTTCCTGACAGACAACTATATTTCGCTGCTTCCGGGGGAGACCAAGAAGGTGGTAATACGTTATTATCTCAAGGATATGGCAGGAGACGAACCGGTCCTGAAAATCCAGGGAATCAACCTTCCGGGAAAGATCGAATTGTAGTTTTAAAGCTCCTTGTAGTAAACTGAAACCCTGAAGATGGAAAATTCTCAGCCCAACAACCCATTGCATGGTAAGACCCTGGAGATGATCCTCACGGAGCTGGTTGGTTTTTACGGCTGGCCGCAACTGGCGTATTTGGTCAGGATAAACTGTTTTGCCATAGATCCGTCGGTGAGGTCAAGCCTGGTTTTTTTGCGTAAAACGCCATGGGCCAGGAAGAAAGTTGAGGATCTTTATCTTGATATGCTGGAAATAATGAAGAAATAGCCATGAGGAAAATATTCACCCCAACCGAAAAAAATTAGGTGGTTATTCCATTTGACCATTGAGTAACAAAATATAAACAATTGAAACGGAACCGTTAAATTCCTGATTTACCGATAAATTGTTACCTTTGCGCAGATTTTCAGACATTCAGCAGTAAAAATGGGACATAAATCAGGATTTGTAAATATTATCGGTAATCCAAACGTTGGCAAGTCTACTTTGATGAATGCAATGGTAGGGGAGAAACTCTCGATCATTACATCGAAAATGCAGACTACGCGGCATCGAATCAAAGGCATTGTCAACGGAGATGATTTCCAGATAGTTTATTCTGATACCCCCGGAATCTTAAAGCCTGCCTATAAGCTACAGGAGACCATGCTGAAATCTGTTGATACTGCATTGAGCGATGCGGACGTTCTTCTTTATGTCACAGATGTGGCAGAAAGCACAGACAAAAACATCGAGTACCTTGAAAAATTGAAAACTGCAGAGGTTCCTGTGATGATCCTGATCAACAAAATTGACCTGACAGACCAGCCATCCCTGGTTAAACTTGTTGAGCACTGGAATGAAATGGTACCAAAAGCAGAAATTATACCCATTTCGGCCAAAGAAAAATTTAACCTGGAATATGTCTTTAAACGTATCCTGGATAATCTTCCGGAGGGGCTGCCCTATTTCCCGAAGGATGAATTGACAGACCGCAATGAACGCTTCTTTGCCCAGGAAATTATCCGCGAAAAGATCCTCTTGTTCTATGATAAGGAAATTCCGTACTCGGTGGAGATAGAGGTTGAATCATTCAGGGATGAAGAGAAAATTCTCAGGATAGCTGCTGTCATTCATGTGTCGCGTGAAACGCAGAAGGGAATTATCATCGGTCACAGGGGTGAGGCCCTGAAACGTGTGGGAACCAGCGCCCGGATAGACATGGAGGAATTTTTCGGCAAGAAAGTCTTCCTTGAACTGTTTGTCAGGGTGACCAAGGAATGGCGCGACAAGGAGATCCAACTTCGTAATTTTGGATACGAACAACAATAAGGCATTATTTCTTCATGAGCAACATTATAGCAATCGTTGGACGCCCTAACGTAGGCAAATCAACCTTTTTCAACAGACTTACCGAATCGCGCATGGCGATCGTCGACGATGAGCCTGGGGTTACCCGTGACCGTAATTACGGAAAATCTGTATGGAACGGCAAGGAATTTTCAGTAATTGATACCGGGGGGTATGTCCTCGGGTCAGAGGATGTTTTCGAAGGTGAGATAAGGAGACAAGTTAACCTGGCGATCAATGAAGCCGATCTGATTCTGTTCCTGGTGGATGTAGAAACAGGAATTACAGATATGGACATTGAGGTAAACAACCTCCTCCGCAAAAGCAAAAAACCATACATGACCGTTGTCAACAAAGTTGACAACCACAAACGCGGACTGGATGCCAACGAATTCTTCACCATGGGTGTGGAGGAGATTTACTGCGTGTCTTCAATCAACGGGTCTGGCACAGGTGACCTCCTGGATGAGGTCGTCAAACATTTCCCTGAACCTGTCGAAGAAACTGAAGAGGTTCATATTCCAAAATTTGCGATTGTAGGCCGGCCTAACGTAGGGAAATCATCAACCATCAATACACTGGTTGGCGAGGAACGCCACATAGTTACAGAAGTTGCCGGCACCACGCGCGATTCTGTCGCACAACGTTACACCAAGTTTGGATACGATTTCATCCTGATAGATACTGCCGGACTCCGCAAGAAGAACAAGGAAAAGGAGGATGTGGAATTTTACTCGGTCATGCGCTCAGTCAGGACCATCGAAAATGCCGATGTGTGTATCCTGATGCTTGATGCCACCCGTGGGGTGGAAGCTCAGGATGTTTCAATCTTTCACCTCATCCACCGTAACAGGAAAGGTGTGGTGGTGGTTGTCAATAAGTGGGATTTGATTGAGAAAGACAACAAGACCATGAAGCAATACGAGGAGCAGATTTATGAGAAATTTGCCCCGATTACCGATGTTCCGATTGTTTTCACATCTGCTGTGACGAAACAGCGGGTCCTGAAAATACTGGAAGAAGCCATGCGTGTTTACAATAATAAAACCAAACACGTTCCTACCTCCAAATTGAACGAACTCCTACAGGAGGCACTCGAAGGTTTTTCCCCTCCTGCCTACAAGGGAAAATACATCAAGATCAAATATGTTACGCAATTGCCAAGATACCAGAATCCTTGTTTTGCTTTCTTCTGCAATTTGCCTCAATACATCAAAGAACCTTACAAACGTTATCTTGAGAATAAAATCAGGGCAACTTTTGACTTTTCAGGTGTTCCAATTCAGCTCTTTTTCAGACAGAAATAACTGATTGCTAGATTTTTTCCGCAAAGGGGAAAATAAATAAGATTATATATTACAATTACAAAAGGGGAGCCTGGTTAATAATAAGCCATAACTTCCCGGCAAATCAAAAAAAAATGCAATTCAATGAAATGGGGCTGGACCCCCGGATCCTAAAAGGGATCGAAGCAATGGGCTTTGAGACACCTTCACCGATTCAAGAACAATTTATTCCGGTTTATTTACAATCCCCGAAAGACATCGTAGGCCTGGCACAAACAGGTACCGGTAAAACTGCTGCTTTCGGATTACCGATTCTACAGACCATCGACCCGTTGAGAAGGGTCCCACAGGCTCTGATCCTGAGCCCGACACGTGAACTTTGTGTTCAGATCGCGAGGGAAATCAAAGAATATTCTCAGTTTTTACCAGAAATAGTTATTACCCCGGTTTACGGAGGGGCAGACATGGGTGCACAGGTAAAAGCACTGCGTGCCGGGACACATGTCATCACCGCCACACCCGGCAGGATGCACGATATGATCCGCAAAAACAAGGTGGATCTGTCACAGATTTCCATTATGGTACTGGATGAAGCTGATGAGATGCTTAACATGGGCTTCCAGGAAGATGTGGATGCCATACTGGCCATGACTCCCAAAGAGAAGCATACCCTGCTTTTCTCTGCAACCATGCCCAAAGAGGTGGCTGCCATCGCGAAGAACTACATGTCCAATCCGCTGGAAATAGCTGTTGGCAAGAAAAACAGCGGGGCAGATAATGTAGAGCATATTTATCACATGGTACATGCCAAGGACCGCTATCTGGCACTCAAGAGGGTGCTGGACTACGTTCCGGAAGTCTATGGCATTGTTTTTTGCCGTACACGGCAGGAGACAGGTGAGGTAGCTGCACAGCTTATCCAGGATAATTACAGTGCAGAGGCGTTGCACGGCGATCTTAGCCAGCAGCAGCGCGACTTCGTCATGGATAAATTCCGTAACCGCGGAGTTCAGATTCTGGTTGCTACGGATGTGGCAGCCCGCGGACTGGATGTCAATGACCTTACACATGTGGTCAATTACAATCTGCCTGATGATTCCGATAACTATACACACAGGAGCGGACGTACCGGCAGGGCCGGAAAATCAGGTGTTTCCATCTCGATCATTCACTTGAAAGAGCATGGGCGCATCCGGATGATTGAAAAATCCATCGGAAAAAAATTCAATCGCAAACCAGTGCCTTCCGGTAAGGAAATTTGTGAAAAGCAACTCTTTTACCTGACAGATAAGATACAGGAAGTTAATGTCAACGAGGAGGAAATCGCACCCTATCTTCCATCTGTGTATGAAAAATTTGCCAACCTTACAAAAGAGGAGCTTGTCAAACATATTGTATCCCTGGAATTTAACCGTTTCCTTGATTATTACGGCAACACCCCGGACCTGAATATTCCTGACGGACACGAAGAGAGAAGAAGTCCGAAAGTGGTGGTTACCGAGGGCCTGACAAAATTCAGGTTGAATGTTGGCCTCGCCAAAGGTATATCACCCAAAGAGGTCATCAATTTTGTGGTGGAAGCCACAGGAAGGAGAAATGTTGAAATTGGCAGGATTGATCTCTTCGGAAGCTATTCCGTTGTTGAGATTGAGGACGCAGCAGGCAAGGCCCTACTCCGCAATTCCAGGGGGATGTCCTTCCGTGGAACCTTCTTTGATGTTGAGGTTTTCGAGGAGAACCGCGACGACAGGTCTTTCAGGGGAAGAAGAAGCGGTGGATTCCCGAGGGCTGAAGGGAAAACGGATTTTAAACGGATTGAAAGAAAACGCAGGTACTAGAGTACCGGCTTTCTGCTCCTAAATGCAATGCCTGGAATACTGGTCTCCGGAAATATGTTTTCCGGTCGTCGTATTCCAGGCATTTTTATGCCCACTGCCCGCTAGAGGAAATCCACATTGGCGAAGGTGCGCCTCACTCCTTTTGCGTATTTCAATTTGGGGAACCCAAGTATCAAAACTAGTCCCTCACGGCTTTTGTAGCGGATACCGTATTTGTTCCTGAATTTCTTCGCCGCCGCTCCGTGCTGCAGGAAGGGATGGATGGCCCCAAGCATACAGGTGCCCAGGCCCAGCGATTCTGCTGCAGTCATGGCATAAGTTGCTGCGATAATGGGATCCGCAGGATCACAATACGGGCTGCCATAAAAATAGATCGCCACAGGGGCATCGTAGGTGACATTGTCTACTCCACTGTTCATTGAATCGATGTAAATATTAAACAGGGGGCCCATGAATTTCTTGTAAAAATTTGTTGTCTTCCTGTCATAAAACAACCTCATGACGGCAAAGAACCACCAGGATACCATCCACCTGTTTTTGGAAAGCAAACCACAGAAATCGGAAGAGAAGAGCCGAAGTTTTTCCTTTCCATTGATAACCAGCAAGTTGACATCTGAAGGAGGTATCCCCATGGGTGCTGTTTTTGCGGCATCAATGATGAGGGAGATCATCTCCTCAGGAACGGGCTCATGCCTGAATTCCCGGATGCTTCTGCGCGACTGGAGTAGTTGCAGAAGGGAATTATAGTCGGATTTTACAGGCTGGCCGGCCAGCTGGAACAGATCATCCGGGGTGAGGCATCTGCCGGATACCCTGATGGCTTCTTCTGGACAAATTGCCATGCAATGGCCGCAGGCAATGCATCCGAACAGGGGCTTGTCTACCAGGATAGCTTTCCCGTTCACGATCTTAAATTCAAAATCCTTGCATACTGCAACGCATTTGCCGCATCCGTTGCATTTTTCATGGTCAATGGTGACGACGGCGGCCTCTTCTGCTCTGCTGGTTGGTACAGACATGGCTTTCAGATTTATAATGTTATTTAAAAGTAATAAAAAAAATTCCGTGTAACTGGGAATAATCCAAAATTGGCTGGAATTTGGTCAGCCGGGATCTTGGACCTGTAAAGCGCCATCAACTCCTGAAACAATGTTTCTTTGCCCCTGGCAGTAACAATGCCTTTATTTGAGTAATTTTACAGACAGTGCCTGTGATTAATCTTCAAAATCGGGAGATCATTTGAATATTCTAAAGCCAAACCTTTATGACAACTTCTGAGATTTTATCAGCGCTTGAAAAATTCGGCGATGAACAGACAAAAAAAAACCTTTTAAAACGTGGCGCAAGGGAACCATTTTTTGGGGTCAGAGTAGCTGATCTGAAAAAAATTCTCAAAAAGACCAAAAAGAACCACGAACTATCCCTTGAACTTTTCAATACTGGAAACTCTGATGCCATGTACCTTGCGGGATTAATGGCAGATGAGAAAAAAATCAGCGAATCACAACTGGATGAATGGATAGACAAGGCCTATTGGTTTTATTTGAGTGAATATGCAGTGCCATGGGTCGCTTCAGAGACAGATTTTGGCTTTGAACTTGGACTGAAGTGGATAAAATCTGATGCTGAGCGGGTTGCTTCGGCGGGATGGGCAACTTTGTCCAATTTTGCAGGATTGAACCAGGACGGGAACCTGGACATCGAAGCTTATTCCCGGTTGCTCGATCAGGTGGCGGGAGAAATTCACCAGGCGCTGCCCAGGGTTCGCTATGCAATGAATGGATTTGTAATAGCAACAGGTATATACGTAAGGGATCTTACGGAAAAATCGGTAAATATTGCAGAAATGATCGGGGAAGTAACGGTTTATGAAAAAGGCTCTGCATGTAAAGTTCCCTCTGCATCTGAATACATCCGCAAGGCCTCAGCCGGTGGACAAGTGGGTAAAAAGCGCAAAACTGCCAGATGTTAATCTCAGTTATGATATTTCCTTCCTCATAACCTGTGAGATACACTTGAACTGCCGTTCACAAAAGCCTGTGAAAACTGCATGGGGTTTCACTTTGGATCGGGGATTCAATGCGCAGATTCTGATTTTCAACTAATTATTACTGTAATGTAAGTATGAGATATGCAGTACTGATCATCCTTCTAATTGCCTCGGTTATTGCTGTTGGACAGTCTTTTGACACCTTAAAATATAGCATCCGGGTTGATACTTCCGCAAATGCCGACAAATATTTTGCAAAGGATCCTCTCTGGCGTGGTGCCGATGGCGCGGCATCTGTTGACATGGGGAACGGGAAAGTCTTGTGGCTTTTCAGCGATGGATTTGTCTGCCGGGATTCATCCGGACTGAGAAAAAATTCGGTGATGATCAGGAACAGTATTGCCATTCAGGAAGGTTACGATCCGGATAAAAGTCAGTTGAAATTTTATTGGAACAAATCAGGCAAAAGTCCACGCTCTTTCTTTCATAAACGGGGTAAAACCTGGTTCTGGACAGGTCATGGGGCAATGATCAGGGATAAGCTGATCATCTTCCTGATGCTGGAAAAGAAAGTTGATAGCGGCCTGGGATTTGAAGCTGCAGGATGGTATGCCGTTCTGATAGTAAACCCGCAGGATGATCCTGCAAAGTGGAAAATGCATTATATCAAAGGGCCCGAAACATTCGGGACAATCGCCGGTTCCGGTGCAGTTCTCACAGATGAAGCCTACCTCTATGCATATGGGGCAGTTGAGCCGAAAACCCATGAAGTATACCTGTTGCGATGGAAGCTGGAGGATGCCTGTACCGGGAATCTGTCAAATACAGAATGGTGGATGGAAGGGAAATGGAGTCAGAGGAAAACCCAGCTGCCGGTGCCTGAGCCTTTATTTATCGGTAGTACGGAGTATTCGGTACACTACGACCCTGTGATTGCAAAATTTGTGCAGGTACAGTCTTTTGGTTTTGGAGAGGCCAGGATCGGGTTAAGGATATCGGATCGCCCCGAAGGACCTTGGACTGAGCCCTATCTGTTTTACATCCCTGATTACAGGGGAATAATAAGGCCGTTTATGTATTCAGCAAAAGCCCACCCTGAAATAAGGGCAGACGGCATCTATGTTACCTACAATGTAAACAGCTTCGATTTTGGCGAGTTAATTGAAAATCAATCCATCTATTTTCCCAGGTTTATCCTGTTGAAGATTACAAAAAAGGGGATTTCTTCAGGAGAATAAGGAGAGGAACCTGTGAGGGACCGGAGTTTCAAAACTTAGCTCTTCTCCTGTGACAGGATGTTTAAAGGCCAGAATATTCGCATGAAGGCAAGTGCGACGGAGCGGATTTAATTTTGATCCGTATTTTTTGTCACCGGCAACCGGGTGTCCAAGTTCCTTCATGTGCACCCTTATCTGGTTTTTCCTGCCGGTTTCAAGTTCAACTTCCATGAGCGAGAATTCCTCGTTACGCTTCAGTACTTTGTAATGGGTTATGGCTTCGTCTCCTTCACCGGCGACCTTCGTTGAGTACATGATCAGCGCTTTGTTCTCCTTCAGAAATGAGCGGATGGTGCCAGAATCCGTTTCAACCTCTCCCTCCACAACGGCCACATAGGACCTCCGGACAACAGCCTCCTGCCAGTCCTTCTGCATGATTTCCTGGATCTCCTCGCTTTTGGCAAACATCATCACTCCTGATGTGTCACGGTCAAGGCGGTGCAGGACAAAAATGCGGTTTTCAGGATTTTCTTTTTTTACATGACCGCTCAGCACAGAATAGGTGGTAAGCAGTTTTTCCTTCGCGGTAGCAATGGAAAGCATGCCTGCCTCTTTTTCAATTACCACAAGGTACGGATCTTCGAACAGGATACGAACTCCGCGGTAGCGGGCCTGTTCAGATACAACTCCCCAGTTGATGGTCACAATCTGATTTGATTCCAGGGGGTAATCGAACTGGGTGATTGCGTGTGCCCCGACAGAAACCTGCCTGTGCGCCAGCAATGATTTTACGGTTGTCCGGCTTTTCCCCTTTAGCTGTTCAATAAGGAACTCCATGAGAGGCACCGGTTTTTTTACCGTTAATATTGTTACCTTGGTTTTCTGTTTGGCGGCTGTTTGTGAGCTCATTGTGGATTTTTAGGAGAGGAAACACTGATGTCTGAGAGAAAATTCTCCAGTTCTTCGTCGTATTTATAGCCTTTCGAAGAGAGAAGTTCGTAGAATTTTCCGACAATTTTAGTGCTTTCCCTTCCGGGATAATTTTCAATAAATCGGATATAGGAAGCCTGGTAAACCTGGTTTAACATTTTGGTGGAAGAATCAAAAAGTGGCAATTGTTCTGTGCCTGACAAATAGGTTGTAAGAACATCCATGTATTGGATCTGAATCTCATCCATCATCAGGAAAGCGGGATGCTTCCTGATAAAGTCTTCCCAGGTCACAATCTGAAGGGCCAGGGAATCAGAGGGTGAGACAGGCTGATTGTTTGCATCCTTGAATCCATTGGCCAGCATGATTTTGGTTTTCAGGTAACTGTCCCCGCTTGATGATAGCGCTCCGTGCAAATGTGCGTAAATGAAATTCTGATCCGGTTCAAGGTAGAATTCACCCTCCCTGAAATAAAGGTTTATTCCGTGGGAGGCCAGCTTCTGAACCAGTTTTTGTGCTTCTTCCCGGTCTTCCCTGGTCCGGAACAGTTCGTTCAATTCCTGGTTGCCAAAAACTTTCGTGTCATAATATCCCTGGATGGAGGAGATCATATAGTCATTCAATGTGATAAACATGGAGTCACGACTGAGTGTGTCTGCTGAAGTTCCGGCAAACAGTGTCATCGCCCTGTTTATGTTTTGAAGGTCCCTTTTGTCGAGATCATCAAGGACGGAAGTGAAAGTGGCGTTGTCAGAAATCTTAAGCTGCAATGAATGTATTGAATCGATACCCGCAGCAGCACCGGAGGAAAGTTTTCCTGGGTTTTCCTTTTTCCCCTGCTGCCCTGGGGAACAGGAAGTCAGCAAGACAGTAATAACTGCCAGTAAAAGAAAAAGTGCCTTGGTGATTTTCCTGTTTCTGAGACGGATTCCCGGCATCATATATACGAGGTTCAAGTTAAATTATGGTCCTTTAAAATACTGTATACGGATAATCAACACGTTCCGTTCTCAATTAATTTTTGGTAAGTCTTTCCTGTATTGCCTTGCTCTCTTTTTCATACCCCGGTTTTTTCAGCAGGGCGAACATGTTTTTCTTGTAATTCTCAACCCCTGGTTGATCAAAAGGGTTGATGTCCAGTATGTAACCGCTGATTCCACACGCAATTTCAAAGAAATAAATGAGTTGTCCGAGATAATACTCATCCAGTGTCGGAATAGTAATCCTGATATTTGGAACTCCACCGTCAACATGTGCCAGCATAGTGCCAAGTTCGGCCATTTTGTTGATCTCATCGACACGTTTTCCGGCAAGGAAATTAAGTCCGTCGAGATCTGACTCATCTTCGGGAACCAGGACTTCGCTGTTGACCTTCTCAACTGATAACACTGTCTCAAACAAGGTTCTTTCACCTTCCTGGATGTACTGACCCATCGAGTGAAGGTCACTTGAGAAGTCAACGCTGCCGGGGTAGATTCCCTTGTTCTCTTTTCCTTCACTCTCTCCGTAAAGCTGTTTCCACCATTCGGCAAAGAAATGGAGCTTTGGGTTGTAGTTGACAAGGATTTCGATCTTCTTGCCCGATTGGTAGAGTGCATTTCTTGCGGCGGCGTACTGGCAGGCAGGATTGTTTTCGTAGGGAACGTCAGCACCGCAGGCCTTTTCCATATCTTTTGCACCTTTGACAAGTTCCCGGATGTTAAACCCGGCCATTCCGATGGCAATGAGTCCGACCGGGGTAAGGACTGAATAACGCCCCCCAACATCGTCAGGGATGACAAAAGTCTTGTAACCTTCTTCTTTTGCAAGAGTTTTAAGGGCACCTCTCTCAGCATCTGTAACCGCAATAATTCTTTTACGCGCTTCTTCCGGTCCGTATTTCTCTTCCAGGTCCTGCTTCAGCAAACGGAATGCCAGTGCCGGCTCGGTTGTTGTGCCTGATTTGGAAATTACAGCACATGCCCAGTCTTTTGTTTCAAGAAGATCACGCAGTTCGAACAAATAATCCTCGCTGATATTCTGGCCTGCAAATACGATGAGCGGAGCTTCGAACGATCCTTTGATGGAAGCAAAAGAGTCTGAGAGCGCATCAATCACCGCTTTCGATCCCAGGTATGACCCGCCTATCCCGATGACAACAAAAACCTCGATATGCTTTACCTGTATTCTTTGAATTGTTTTTTCGATATCGGCCAATTCCAGTTCTGAGATTAATCCGGGGAGGTCGACCCATCCCAGGAAATCATTGCCCTTGCCTTTCTTCTGGTGAAGTGCAAGGTTGGCTGACTCTGCCTGCTGTTTCAGCGCATCAATTTTTGATTTGGGAACAATGCCGTAGACATTGTCAAAGCTTAATCCAATATTTTCCATTTTATATCTTTGTATTAATTTGCTTATAATCAGATTTTTGACGAATCACGTACTGTTGCAGTAATGGCAACAGCCATCCGGCCTGATCCGTAAAATCCTTACCTGAGATATTCAGTCAGTAACCTCATTTCGATAGCCGGCGAGATATTTTCGTATATAATATTGTAAACGGTATCAGTAATAGGCATGTTAATCCGGTACTGTTCATTGAGTTCCTTGATGCACTTGGTGGCATAATATCCCTCTGCGATCATGTCCATCTCAAGCATTGCTGAGCGTACGGTATATCCCTTGCCGATCATGCTTCCAAAAGTGCGGTTCCTGGAAAAGTGTGAATACCCGGTAACGAGCAGGTCGCCCAGGTAGGCGGATGATTTGATGTCGCGCGTAATGGGGTGCACCGTATCAACGAATCTCTTGATTTCCTGAATGGCATTGGACATGAGTACTGCCTGGAAATTATCTCCGTAGCGCAGGCTGTGGGAGATGCCCGCGGCAATGGCCATGATATTTTTAAGCACGGCAGAATATTCAGTCCCCCAGATATCATCGGAGATGTGTGTGCGCAATGAGTTGCTCTCCAGTAGCAGGGCAAATTGCCGGGCTCTTTTGACATCCGGGCTTGCAATGGTAAGATAGGAGAGGAGATCCCTGGCTACCTCTTCTGCATGGCACGGACCGGCGATGACACAAAATTGTTCGAATGGAAGGTCGTAGAATTCATGAAAAAACTCTCCCACGAACAGGTTGCCCTCCGGGATGATCCCTTTAATGGCTGATACCACAAATTTATCACCTATTTCAACGGTCATGTGTTTGAGCGTATCTTTCAGAAAAGCGGAGGGAGTGACAAAAACCAGTATATCCGAATCCTCCACAATGCTGTTTATGTCGTTGTAGAAATTGATCTTTGAGACATCAAATTCGACTGACCGGAGATAATTGGGATTGTGCCGGAATTTTTTGAAAAGTTCAATGTTTTCCTGGCTACGGATGTACCAGTTGATTTCTGAAACATTGTACATCATCAATTTAGCCAACGCAGTCGCCCAACTTCCACTGCCGATAATAGCTACACGGCTCTTCTCACTGATTTCAGTCATTGGTGTGAAATATTAGTTTATCCACTTCGTCACCTCATCCATTCCCGGGTTGGCAAGTCCGAGCTGGTTTTTTTTGTTATATCCGCAAAGGTCATTGAACAATTTGGATGCTTTCAACTCTTTGAGCTGGGCAATCTTTTTGTAATTCATCTTGCGGAGTACTTCCACCCATTCTGCAGGAATTCCCAATGCCGCAAACATCTCCGCAGTATCTTCCTCTGCTCTTTTTTCAGGTTTCATTTGCGGAAAGAGCAACACATCCTGAATGGAGGGTGAATTTGTCATCAGCATGGCCAGACGGTCAATTCCAATTCCCATTCCTGATGTTGGAGGCATTCCATATTCCAGTGATCTGACAAAATCCATGTCAATAAACATCGCCTCATTGTCACCTTTTTCAGAAAGCCGCAACTGCTCCTGAAATCTTTCAAGCTGATCAATCGGATCATTCAGTTCTGAATAGGCATTGCAAAGCTCTTTCCCATTCACCATGAGTTCAAATCTTTCGGTCAGCTCGGGATTGTCGCGGTGTTTTTTGCAAAGGGGCGACATCTCAACAGGATAATCAAGTATAAAGGTAGGTTGAATGTAGTGACCTTCGCACTTCTCTCCAAATATTTCATCAATTATTTTTCCTTTGCCCATGGTATCATTAATCTCGACCCCGATCGACTTGCAGGCCGCCCTGAGTGCCGTTTCATCCATGCCGGCGATATCTAATCCCGTAAACTCCCTGATGGAGTCTGCCATGGTAATTCTTTTGAATGGACGTTTGAAGTCTATAGTCTTGTCACCAAGCGGCACCTGGGTTGTCCCATGGAGATCAATAGCAATTCGTTCAATCATCTCCTCCGTCATCTCCATCATCCAGTTGTAGTCTTTGTATGCTACATAGATTTCCATGACCGTGAATTCAGGGTTATGGGTGCGATCCATTCCTTCGTTTCTGAAGTCTTTGGCAAATTCGTATACACCTTCGAAACCTCCCACTATCAGTCTCTTCAGGTATAATTCATTGGCAACCCTGAGATAAAGGGGAATATTGAGGGCATTGTGATGGGTCATAAACGGACGTGCTGCAGCCCCTCCCGGGATTGGCTGAAGTATAGGAGTTTCAACTTCCAGGTAGCCTTTCCGGTTGAAAAATTCACGCATATTGTTGATGATCCGGGAACGTTTTATAAACACTTCACGTACCTGCGGATTGACAATCAGGTCGAGGTATCTCTGGCGGTAACGCTGTTCCGGATCTGTGAAAGCATCGAAAAGCATCCCCTCCTTTTCCTTTACCACCGGAAGCGGATGGATCGATTTGCTCAGGAGTGTCAGTGTCTTGACATGGATGGATGTCTCGCCCATCTGGGTGATAAATACATGGCCACTTACCCCGATTATATCACCAATATCAAGTAGTCTTTTAAAAACCTCGTTGTAAAGGGTTTTGTCTTCGTCCGGACATATTTCGTCCCTGTTGACATAGATTTGAATCCTTCCGCTCTCATCCTGTAACTCAGCAAAGGATGCCTTCCCCATGATGCGCTGCCCCATGAGCCGGCCGGCAATGGTAACATCTTGAAAATTATTAATTTCAGGATTGAACTGATCTAATATCTGTTTGGTGGAGGTGTTGATTTTGAATTCATTGGCAGGATATGGATTGATTCCAAGATCACGGAGTTTTTGCAAGGAATTTCGGCGGATTATTTCCTGCTCACTTAACTCTAAATTACTCATCTTTAATTAATAACTCAGTTTTTTAAAAAAATTACGTGCAAAGATAAGAAAAGATATCCTTTTGTCTGTGATAAGGTGCTCTAAATTAAACAGCCTCAGATGTACTGCAATGGATGCAGGCCGGGAAGGAAAAAATCTAACTGGCTTTGTATAAACTTAATATGAAACGAGCCGGGATTTTCCGTTAAAGTTTTGGCGCAGCTGCCCCAATTGCTTTTGCCACTCTGAGCCAAAAAGGGTATATTTGGAGAATTATTCATCAAAAACAGCCGGTAACAGGAGGCACAT
>CAZDLO010000020.1:39455-45049 GCA_964506325.1 uncultured Tangfeifania sp. | reverse complement strand
AGGCATGTTGTTTGCGGCCATGCCTAGCCAAACGAATCTTTACTGACATACAGTTAACTCTTAATTGTTAAGTAATAAAAACGAGGGGCAAAGGTACAATAATTCTTTGAAATAAAAATTGTAATATTGCTTATTATTCTATGGGAGAATAATTTCAGAGGTTTTAACAAATAATCTGAACCATAGGAATATTGTACCAGAAATTCTTCAGTGGGATGAATATTCTTTAAGGATCTTCAAATCTACTGAATAATAAGGATTTAAATTAGGGTGTATCTTTCTTGAAAGAAATTTTTAACGTAAGGATCAATTTCAGCTTAAATTCAAAATCTATCAGCGATGAAAAAAATTTCCTTGCAAATTTTCGCGGCACTAATTCTTCCGGTTACTCTTTTGTCATGCAGCAAAACACCTACGGATGAAAATGTATATGTTGATTCATATGTTCATTCCATCCTTGACGGCTCTGATGTGCCTGTTTATGCTATGATGCACACTGCATACAGTTTTAAGCCACTTTCAGGGGTGGTTGTCAGCGGACCTTCAGTTTCCATTCAGCCAACAAATCCTTCCGGAGATGGTTTTGCTTTCTATTCGGTTATTCCGACAGCTTCATACCTATCGGCAATCCCTGTTCCGGGAAGTTATTCTTACAGCACAACCTATCAAACCGGCGAGACTGTTACAAAAGTTGATGCTACAGTTGCAAAATCTTTGGAGCCTCCCAGGGAGCTGGATGCCATTAAAGGAGCGACCGATATTGCAATTACATGGAAGGCTGTTGCCAATGCAGAGGCCTATAAGTTGCGAATCTACAGTGATAATGCTACAACACTTGAAAAAAACCTGATCTTTGATTCCAGTTTTCTAATTCCCAAAGATGCCACTTCAGATCTTTCTTTCCCCATTTCTGTGATCAGCTTTTCTCAATACCTGACAAATAATATGACTTTCGAAGTGTCAGCATTTATTTTTCAGGATACCAGGAATGCCTATCATGCAGTCAGTTCAGCTTCAGTTACCAGATTCTTTGGAATTTAGTGCTGATATTCAGTGTGGAAGATACCCAATTGTTGCAGCCTACATTTTCTGGCATGATAATTTTTAATTTCTGATGGCCGGTTTGTTTTTGCCATTTGTTTAAGTGGTGTCTTTGATTAACTTTAAACCATACGGGCGCCCCTGTTGCCTGTAATTCTTGTCTCCTTAAAGTCAACAAATTCAATACATGATTCCTTTTACCCATTTGCATGTTCACAGTCAATATTCGATTCTGGACGGCGCCGCCAGTGTCGCCGGTTTAGTATCCAAAGCAAAAAATGATGGCATGAGTGCACTTGCCCTGACAGACCATGGGAATATGTTTGGGATCAAGGATTTTCATGAAACATGCAAAAAAAACGGAATAAAGCCCATTCTAGGTGTTGAGACCTATGTTGCATCCCGAGGAATCCAGTTTAAGGATAAAAATGAAAAGGAAGACAGGTCAGGAGACCATCTGATACTGCTGGCAAAAAATGAAAAGGGTTACCGGAACCTGTTGAAACTAGTTACCATTGCCAACACCGAAGGCATGTACTATAAACCCAGGATTGATAAAACCTTGCTCATGAAGTACAGCGATGGAATCATTGTCTCATCGGCATGCCTTGGGGGAGAAGTTCCGCAACTGATCATGAAAGGAGATTTTGCGGGGGTAAACGAAACGATTACCTGGTATAAATCCATTTTTGGGGATGACTTTTACCTGGAAGTTCAGCGTCATCCTGCTGCAGAGCCTGAATTGCGCAGGGAAGTGTATGACAAGCAGGTTAGTGTCAACAAGGAACTGGTAAAACTGGCCAGGGAGCATGGAGTCAAGCTGATCGCAACCAATGATGTTCATTTTGTGAACGAAGAGGATGCCGATGCCCATGATTTGCTGATCTGTTTAAACACGGGAAAAGACCTCGATGATCCAACCCGGATGAAATATACCAAGGAAGAGTGGCTGAAGAGTACGGCGGAGATGAATAAGCTGTTTTCCGATATGCCTGATGTACTTGCAAATACTCAGGAAATTGCAGACAAGGTAGAGTACTTTGAGCTGAATGCTAAACCCATTATGCCTGAATTTCCGATTCCGGAAAGCTTTGGAACTGCCGCTGAATACAGGGATAGATTTTCTGCAGATGCTTTAATGGAAGAATTCGGAGATGATTTTAACAGGTTGGGAGGATATGATGGTACACTCCGGGTAAAATTTGAAGCAGATTATCTTCAGTCTCTTGTATATATAGGAGCCGATGAGAAGTATGGCAGTAATATTGATTCTGAAACCATGGAGCGAATCAATTTTGAACTGCACGTGATCAAAACGATGGGTTTTCCCGGCTATTTTCTAATTGTTCAGGATTTTATCAATGCTGCCAGGCAAATGGGGGTCATCGTGGGTCCGGGGAGAGGTTCTGCGGCAGGCTCTGTCGTTGCTTTTACAACAGGTATTACCAATGTTGATCCGCTGAAATACGATCTGCTGTTTGAGCGCTTCCTTAACCCTGACCGCATTTCTATGCCGGATATAGACATAGATTTTGATGATGACGGCCGGCAGCTTGTGCTAGACTGGGTAAAGGAGAAATATGGAAGGGACCGGGTTGCCCATATTTGCACCTTCGGAACAATGGCCGCCAAAATGGCCATTCGTGATGTCGGCAGGGTTTTGAGAATTCCTTTGCCTGAGACAGACCGTATCGCTAAATTGGTGCCTGATACCCCAAAAATAACTTTAAAGGAGGCTTATGCACAAAATCCATTACTGGAGAGGGAGAGAAACTCGGTTAACCCAATGGTGGTTCAAATGCTCAAATTCGCAGGGACTCTTGAGGGTTGTATCAGGCAATTCGGCGTTCATGCCTGTGGGGTAATTATTGGCAGGGATCCGCTTGATATGCATATTCCTTTAATGCCGACAAAGGACGAGGACTTACTCACAACTCAGTATGATGGCCATTTTGTGGAGTCCATTGGATTGATGAAAATGGACTTTCTTGGATTGAAAACTTTGTCAATCATCAAGGAATGCCTTGAAAACGTGAGGCTTTCACGAAAAATTATCCTTGATATAGACCGGATTCCGATGAATGACGCTAAAACATTTGAGTTATTCAGTGCAGGGGAAACAACTGCGATTTTTCAGTTCGAATCTGCCGGGATGAAGAAATGGCTGAAGCAACTACAGGCCAACTGCTTTGAAGATCTTGTGGCAATGAATGCATTGTACCGCCCCGGTCCAATGGACTATATACCTTCCTACATCAACAGGAAACACGGACGGGAAGCTGTTGTTTACGATCATCCGATTATGGAGACCTATCTGAGAGATACTTACGGAATTACCGTATACCAGGAACAGGTGATGCTTCAGGCTCGGGCACTTGCCAATTTCACAAGGGGACAGTCAGACTCTTTGCGCAAAGCAATGGGAAAGAAGGACCGCAAGATGATGGATGAACTAAAAATCCTGTTCAAGGAAGGGTGCAAAAAAAATCAGCATTTCATGGAAGGATGCAAGTTGATGGGCAGAGCTGCAGATAATCTTATTGAGAAAATCTGGAAGGACTGGGAGTCTTTTGCGTCCTACGCTTTCAATAAGTCGCATTCAGTCTGTTATGCATTCATCGCCTACCAGACCGGCTATCTGAAAGCACATTATCCTTCAGAATTCATGGCAGCAGTTTTAAGTTGCAATCTTTCAAATTCTGATAAAATTTCTCTTTTCATGGACGAATGCACACATATGAACATGAGGGTGCTTGGTCCTGACGTCAACGAATCAAGAGCTTCTTTCTTCGTGAATAAAAGTGGAGCATTGCGGTTTGGCCTTACAGCCATCAAGGGGGTGGGGGCAGGTGCCGTGGCAGATATTCTGAAAGAGCGGGATCAGAACGGAGAGTTTAAAAGTATTTTTGACCTGGTCGAACGCGTCAATCTCCAGTCAACCAATAAGAAAAATCTTGAAGCGCTTGCCATGGCAGGAGCATTTGACAGCTTTCAGTCCATGAACAGGGCTCAGTTTTTTGCAGATACAGGGGATGGATCGACATTTATAGAAGCTCTGATAAAATACGGGAACAAAATCCAAAGTGAAAAGGGAGGATCAATGGCCAATCTTTTTGGTGATGTTCAACCCATATCCATAAAACTCCCAACCGTCCCGGACGTACCGGAATGGCCCAGCATTGTTGCTCTTGAAAAGGAGAAAAACCTGATTGGCATTTATCTTTCGGCTCATCCATTGGATGATTACAAGCTCGAAATCGACAGCTATTGCACCAGGGGAATAACTCTTTCAGATTTGAGTTCTGACCTGCCGGCCTATAAAAACAGGGAAATGACACTGGCAGGAATTGTAACAGAAGCCCAGGAGGGCATCTCCAAGACCGGGAAGAATTTTGCCAGTATGGTTCTTACAGACTATAACGGATCAATAAAAATCATGCTATTTGGCAATGATTATGTCTCCTTCAGCAAATTCTGCAAAAAGGGTTTGTTCTTGCTGGTCCGGGGACGCGTTTCGGAGCGATGGAATGGTGGAAACGAGTATGAATTCAAACCCTCAAAGATGGAATTGCTTGAAGAACTGGCTGCCAAAGCCACGAACCTTATACTGGATATCCCTTTGGATCTCATCGCAGAAGATACCATCGCCGACCTCGAACAGCTCCTGGCAAAAAATCAGGGGAAAACGACCCTTAAATTTATTTTGGGAGATAAAGAATCAGATATGCAAATACACATGTTTTCCCGGACCAGGGGGGTTTTGCTCTCAACCGAGCTCAAGGACTATTTGCAAAAACATAGCATTATTAACTTTAGTATAAATTAATTTCATAATTTTATACCTTTGTGATCTCGAACTAATTTTAAATTTAAAATATACATCATGACCATTGAAGTTACTGATTCAAATTTTGACGAGATTGTTCTTCATTCTGACAAACCTGTATTGGTTGATTTTTGGGCCGAATGGTGCGGTCCCTGCAGAATGATCGGACCACTCGTATCCGAGCTGGCTGAAGATTACAAAGACCGCGCTGTAATTACAAAAATGGATGTTGACTCTAATCCCGCAACAGCTGCAAAATTTGGAATTCGGAATATTCCAACCATTCTTTTTTTTAAAGGAGGCGATATTGCAGACAAACAAGTAGGTGCAGTCCCAAAGACTATTCTTGCTGCAAAAATTGATGCCCTTCTTTAGAGTATTGCCCTATAATGGCAAAAAAAATAGCCCTGAATTAGTATTCAGGGCTATTTTTTTACTGTTTCCTGAATAATGATGAAGCGGATATTTCCTGTTTTGTAAATCCCGGTCCCTCCCAGCCAACTTTAAGGCTCTTGGCTCCTCCACATTGCATATATTTTACTTCTATAGCGTGGAATCCAGCTTTTAATCCTGCCTGGCCTGGTTCTTCGGCAGTGCCGTGGTTACCATCATTTTCAATCAGTTCTTTGCCATCGATGTACAGGTAACTGCCATCATTGGAGGAAAGATAAAAAGTGTAGATCCCATCTGACGGAATTTTCACATAACCTTTCAACCGAAGTCCAAA
>CAZDLO010000020.1:0-39445 GCA_964506325.1 uncultured Tangfeifania sp. | reverse complement strand
TGGAGGAAAGATAAAAAGTGTAGATCTCGGTGGTCGCCGTATCATTAAAAAAAAAAAACCGAAGTCCAAAATAATTGGGTGATCTGGCCATTTTAATGTTAAAATCGGAGGTGGTTGATGTGGCAATCGGCCGAACCATATCCATATCGGTTGCCTGCACAAAAAATCTTTCAAAGTATTCGTAATCAATTCCAGGTTCTGTGTCTGATATCAAAACCGCATCCTTCAGGGTTGTTTTTGTAGCAGTGGTTTTGATCTCAATGCTAGGAAGATGATTCTTCTGATAGGCCCTCATCTTTATCTCAGTAGTCCGGCCGATATCAATGGGAGATCTGTAGAGTTCGGATTTCTCATTTACCTCTGTTCCATCCAGTGTATATCGGATCTCTGCACCCTCTGATTCACATCCTAGTTCGATTCTGGTTGTTTTTAAAAACAATAGTTCGCCGGATTTTAAATATGGCATCCTTGCCACGCTTTCGCCATTTTCTGAATAAGGTCTGTTTTCTGGCAGTGTTGCCCATTTTTTATTTGGGGAAGGGCCCATCGAGAAGTTAAGTACTGCTCCTCTCATTAGCTCGTCATGTTGAAGGAAGGAGTTGGGATAATCCCTGCCATTTAACCTTGCTGATTGGATGTAATAATTTGAAGGGGAACTATTTTTCGCTTCTATCCGGATAGTTTTTCCGTTTTCGAGATGAATGGTTGCCTTTCGGAACAAGGGAGAACCGATGGCATAAATTTTCTGTCCGGGTGCTACGGGATAGAATCCGAGTGAACTCAGGATGTACCATGCAGACATCTGTCCGCAGTCTTCATTTCCGGCCAGACCATCTTTTTCATTCCGGTACAATTCCGTTAGAATCTTATGTGTCAGAAATTGTGTTTTCCAGGGTTCTCCCACATAGTCATAGAGATAGGGCAGATGATGCCCGGGTTCGTTGCCATGCCAGTATTCTCCAATCTTTAGTTCTTCCCTTGCCGGCATAAAAAAGAGTGTATCCAGCCATGCCGCTAATTTTTCATCACCCCCCAGCAATTTGTTTAGTCCGTCTATATCGTGAGGCACAAACATGTATTGGTAGGCATTTCCTTCAGAGTAGGCAGAATTTTTTTTTGGATCAAAAGGTGTTAACCAGCTTCTGTTGATGGTCTTTCCCCTCATAAATCCGGTCGAGGTGTCGAAGACATTTTCATAGTTATGGGCCCGCTGATTGTAAATCCGGTAGTCATCCTCCATTTTCATGGCTTTGGCAACCTGCGATATGCACCAGTCATCATAACAGTATTCCAGTGTTTTTGAGACTGATTCACCCTGGCGATCGCAAGGAAGGTACCCGATTTGTTTATAATATTTCAGGCCGAGTTTATCCAGCTCGGCACTGTGTTTCATCGCTTCAAAAGCTTTTATGGTATCGAAACCCCTGATCCCCTTCATGTATGCATCTGCTATTACAGGTACAGCATGATACCCAAGCATGTCGTCTGTGTAGTTTCCTGCAAGTGGCCACATGGGGAGTCTTCCTCCGTCATCATATATTTGAAGGAGAGTTTGCACAAAATCAACGGTCCTTTTTTGATCGATAATGGTAAATAGAGGGTGGAAAGCCCTAAAAGTATCCCACAATGAGAAAACCGTGTAGTTTTCAAATCCTTTGGCCCGGTGTACCTGGTGGTCCACTCCCCTGTATTGTCCGTCAACATCCATAAAAAGGTTGGGAGAGATACAGATTCTGTACATAGAAGTGTAAAATTGAACCAGGTCGTCCTTTCTTCCACCCGATACCTCTATTCTGCTGAGTTCCTTGTTCCAGGCTGTCTTCGTCTTATCAGCCACATCATCAAAATTCCATCCGGGCACTTCTGATTCTAAATTTTTCCTTGCGCCCTCGCAGCTAACAGCAGAAATGCCAACCTTAATTAATATCGATTCGTTGTCACTGGTTGTGAAAGAAGCAACGGCTTTTACATTTTTACCTTTGCCGGAAGTGGCACCCTGCAATATTTTATCATCTTGAGCAACCTGGAATGATTTAAACGGTTTGGAAAATTTTGCCACAAAATAGACATACTGATCCCAGGCCCAGCCATGGGACCGACGGAGTCCTTCAATTTCCTGGTTACTGACTTTTGTAATGATCAGATCTTCTGCCCCGTTAGGATGTGCCAGGTCTATGATGACATTTGCGCTGTCGGTCCGGGGAAATGTATACCGGTGGATTCCGACCCGCTGTGTGGCAGTCAGCTCTGCCCGTACCTTATAATCACTTAAGATTACTGAATAGTATCCGGGATAGGCTATTTCTTCCTCATGTCTGTAAAAGGACTGATACCCTGAGCCACGTACCCCCTCCTTGCCTGATTGTAATTTTAGGGTTCCGACGGTAGGCATAAAGAGCACATCCCGGTATTCCGGTTCACCTACTCCGCTCAGGTGTGTATGACTGAAACCCAGGATCATTGAATCCGGATAATAATAGCCACCGCATGAAAGCATCCCCTCTTTTCTTGTATCCGGACTTAATTGCACGCTTCCAAATGGATAGGCAGCACCAGGGAAGGTTTGTCCGTCCCGGTAAGTTCCGATAAACAGGTTCACCATTTTTGTATAGTCCGTTTTCTGAGCTAAGCTGTCAACCCCGGATATAATAATGATAAAAAGCACAAGGTACTTTCGGATTTTTTTTTGATATGTCATTGTTTATTAGATTCTTAAATGTATTCATTAATGTATATGGCTTTCTTTGCACCGTTATTTTCGCTACAAAGTCCGAACTGGGTAAGGGAAATTAAAATTTTTCATTCCCGGTATGGAATAAAACCTCCGGCGGAATTTCCTCTTTTTTACCGTTTTCAAAAGCCCAGGAAAGTGAAAGAGCCTTGGCTCCTCCCATTTGGAAATAATCCACGCCAATGGAATGGTATCCCTTTTCAAGCAGGATTCTGCAAACCCGCTCCTGAGCCCTGTGAAATCCGTCATTGATGAGCTCTGTCTTGCCATCAACCATCAGGTTGCTGCCATCATTAGAGTTAAGGAAAAATGTATAAACACCGGTTTCAGCAATATTGATATAACCTCTGAAATAATATCCAAAGGGGCGCGAATCCTTTATCCTGCTTATATTAAAACTGGGATGAACAATTTTACTTGTAACCGGATACTTTTTCATGTCGGCCAGTTTAACGCAATAGCCATCAAAATAATGGGACTGAAGTCCAGGTGTAGGGGCCGGAATTTCTGATGCTTTCTGAAGTGACAACTTTATGAAATCATCAGAAACCGGATAGCTTGGATGACTTCCTTTGAGGAAACTGCTTGCTTTAAGTTTACAGCTATGATGAAGCATAAAAGGCCCGGAATAAAGCTTGTCGGAAACAATTGGGTCTGATCCATCCAATGTATAGCGGATTTCGGCTCCTGGCTCATCACAGGAAATCTTTATTTCTGTTGAATCCTTGAAATAAAGCTCTGATGTTTTTATCTGAGGCATGAGCGGAGTTGGGTAGCTTTCAGAATAGGGAATATCAATCGATTCAGCACCCCATTTTTTATTTGGTCGATCGGACATTTCAACAAGCATTTCACCACCCTTCATGATGTCGTCATGCATCAGATAGGATTTGGTTGTTTTTTTCCCATTAAGAGATGTTGAATTAACATAAAGATTTTTATTGCTGGCCCCCATAGTCCTGATGATAAACTTTTTACCATTCTCAAGGTGGATTGTGGCTTTGGGAAAAATGGGAGAACCAATTACATAATAGTCCATTCCCGGGGTTGCAGAATAAAATCCTAGAGCACTCAGGATATACCAGGCTGACATTTGGCCGGCATCCTCATTTCCGCTTAGTCCATCTGGCTTATCAGAATACAGCCTGTCCATTATTTGACGCACCCGCTCCTGGGATTTCCAGGGCTTGCCCAGGTAATTATAAAGATAGGCCATGTGGTGACTTGGTTCATTGCCATGAAAATATTGCCCGATATCTCCGGTCATATCTCCGGTTCGGGTTTGTACCGGATCAATTTCTGTGGTAAAACATTTGTCAAGCCATTGTTCGGCAACCTTATATCCCCCCATTCTTTTGAACAATCCCTGGTAATCCTGTGGGACAAATAATGAAAACTGGTAAGCATTGCCTTCTGTGAAATTTGAAGTAGACTGCGGATTAAAGGGGTTTTGCCACATAAAATTACGCTGTTTACCTCTCATAAACCCTTCTTCAGCACAATATACATTCTGATAAAAATTCGCCTTCTGACTGTATTTATGAAAGGTTTGAAGATCAAGATCTTTGGCCAGTCTGGTGACACACCAGTCATCGTAAGCGTACTCCAGTGTTCTGGAAACCGACTGGTCCTCCTGGTCGCAAGGGATAAAACCCATTTTGAGGTAGCTCTCCTTGCCGGCCCTAAGGCCTTCAGAAAGATTCTTCATCCCTTCAAAAGCCAGTTTTACATTGTAGTCACGTATTCCTTTTACATAAGCATCTGCAATAACTGAAAGTGAATGGTAACCAGTCATTCCAAATCCTTCATTTCCACCAAATTCCATAATCATTAGGGAGCCGAAATTCTGATAACGTTCGATCATGCACCGGATAAACTGGTTGGTACGTTGCTGGTGAATTATGGTAAAAAGCGGATGTAGAGCCCTGAAAGTATCCCACAACGAAAAGTTGGTATAGTTATCGAATTCGGCAGCCATGTGGATCTTGTGATCGGTTCCGAAATAACGCCTGTCAGCGTCCATGGCAATATTTGGGTGAATAAGGCAATGATAAAACGCAGTATAGAAGGTTCTTTGCTGTATTAAGGTTCCTCCTTCCACTTCAATCTTCCCGAGTTCTTCCTGCCATTTCTGCCTGGCATTTTCTTTTACCACCTCAAAGTCCCACCCTGGAAGTTCTGATTTCAGGTTGCCCATTGCTCCGGTTTTGTCGACCCTCGATAAGGCAACTTTAACCAGCACTTTGTTCTCCCTGTCATTTTCAAAATTAAAAGCAGCCCGAAGGTCTTTTCCGCTGCTTATAGGTATTTGGCCTATTGATTTCCCCTGAGATTCAATATCATAATTTCTGAACGGAACTGAGAATTCAATCACAAACCAAACAGTTTTGTAACCATCAAGACTACTGTAAGCTTTCCTGAATCCGGCAACAGTCGTGTTGTTTATTACCTCAAGAAATAGGGAATCTACACGGGTAGTTATGCCATGAGCAAGATCCAGAATGATATTGGCCCTTTCTCCTGCAGGGTATGTATATTTATGGAAACCGGTTCTTTCAGTGCAAGTCAGCTCTGCCAGTATCTCATTCCCCATTTTAACGCTGTAAAAACCCGGGGATGCTGATTCGTCCTCATGTGAAAAAGCTGTTCGGTAATCCTTTTTTCCGCTTTGCAGGTTCCCCCTCCCGCTGATAACATCCCCTGTGATGGGCATCAGCATGATGTCCGCTCCGCTGCCGACACCTGTTCCGCTGAAATGTGTATGGCTGAATCCAATAATTTTGTTGTCTGAATAATGGTAGCCTGAACACCCGTCCCAGGTATCTGTTCTTGTATCAGGACTTAACTGAATCATCCCGAAAGGAACAACAGCACCAGGGAAAGTATGTCCGTGGGCATCTGTGCCTACCATTGGATTGACAAGTTTGACGTAATCTTTTGATGCCGAATTGGCTTGTGCAATGAGTAAGGTTGTGCAACCTGCCAGGGCAATCAGCGCCAAAGAGAGTTTTTTTAGGTTCATAAATCAGACTTTGATGAATATTTTCCTGTTGTACAGGAATCTCAGCAGGATCAGTGAGAACGCAAGTGATACTGCAGTAGCAAGGAAATATGCCCCTTGCTCTCCAACCATCGAGGCAATGTTCCCTCCCACGAATCTTTTTGCAGGGCCATTAAAATCAATCAGGTTTCTGGCCATATAAATGGTTATGGGATTAACTCCGATCCAGACAAAAATCAAAGTCCATTTTTTGTACTTTTTCATGTCGATCAGGTAATAAAATATTCCCATCAGTGCCAGGCTGTAACCACCCCCTACCAGGACGTAGGTTGAAGTCCAGACCTTTTTAATAATCGGGAATTGCATTCCCCATAGGTACCCTGAAGCCACCATCGCCAATCCGCCACCTATCAGATAAATAAGACGTCGCTTGTCATCCAAATTTTTGCTCAGCAATATTTTGGCTGCAAAAACACCAAACAAGCAGGAAACAGTTGTTGGAACAGTCCCAAGTATGCCAACTATATCCCAAATGCCTCCCGGACCGTTTTTCTTCCCAGGCAGGAACCTTGCATCTATGTATTGGGCCCAGTTTGATTCCGGTGTCAGGGATATTACCCCTTTGTCAGGAACAGGGACAAAGCAGAGCAGAATCCAGTAACCAATTAGAATCACAGCAGAAACTGAGATCATTCCTTTCAAATCCAGATGAATAAATAAAACACCTGTCAGGAGATAAGTGATGGCTAACCTCTGAAGGACTCCCAGCAACCTGATTTCAGGCCAGCTGTTTGAAAATCCGCCATAATAGATGATTCCCAGAAGGAATAGTAAAGCAAATCGTCTGAGAAGGCGCTTGTATGCTGCAGTCCTACCCTCCGTGATAAGAATCTTTTGTAAGGAAAAGACTAGCGACATCCCCATTACAAATTCAAAAAGAGGGAAAATGAGGTCATAGAATGTAAAGCCAATCCACTCACAGTGATCAAATTGCGGGAGTAGAATTTCCTGCACTCTTCCACCAAAGAGCTTTACAATGGCCAAAGCAAGACCCGTACCACCTACAAGCCAAAACATATCGAAACCACGCAAGACATCTACAGACAAAATGCGTTTGTCGGCAGGATTTATTTTTTCCATGATTTATTAATAGAAGTAGTTTCAGCAAATATAGGAAAAAGTGACTTATAAGAAATTGACTGGATGGCTTGAATAAAATATTTAACAGGGAGTTATCAGAAGATGAACCCTTCCCGGCATGGTACTTCAGAGAGCGGATGAATTTTTGCAGTTCTCGCTATCCTTCTGAATAAATGCCTGTTGATTTTCAAAAGCCACCTATTTTTTATTTGACGTGGGAACTATAAAAACAACTCCGGTTTTGAATAAAATTCGATTTTTCTATACAGGAAATTCACCATTAGAAGTCAATAAGGTTTTAGCTGTTGAATAGTTCCTGGATTCGGGAAGTTGCACAATGTTAAGGAAAAGTGATTGGTCAATGGAATTCTGTCGTCACAATATTGACACAGTGTTTAAATAACTTCAAAAAAAAGAAGAACTTTGGAGGACCGGGCAAATGCCACTGTCCTGCCAAATTTCTTCAAAGGTAAGGTCTTGTTTGCAATCTTAAGGTATTGCGGTACGGTAAAGCAGACAAATCACACGCTGGATTTAATCATAATCCTTTATTCATCATAATTTTAATTCATTTTTTTTAGGTACCAACTAAGTTTGAGTGTAAGGTGTATCTGGATGAATGGATGGACGATTAGGCGAGCCAACGGATTATGATCAAGAGGATGTTGCAGGTTTACCAAAAATAAAAGGCACAATTAAGACGACCCTTGTTCCCGGATTGACTGAACCCGGCAAATATTCAGAAATTGTAATTCCGGTCCCTATTCCATATTTCTTGCTTAACAGATTCAACCGTTTTCTGATAATGGACATGCCTAAATTCAAATGGGATTCTTGCCCGAGATTATATTTGCCTGAATTTTCAACACCTATACCGGAGTCTTCAATTATGATCCTGAGAGTATTATGAGTATTTAATTCAAAGGTGATAAGAACATACCCATTGCCTTCCAGAAGTGCTATGCCATGCCAAATGGCATTTTCAACAAGAGGTTGAATAATCATTGAAGGGATTGAGATATCATCTGATTCAATACCTTCATTCACCACGATTGAATAATCAAATTTTTCACCCAGCCTGAGCTTCTCAAGATCAAGGTAATTTTTAATCCGGCTAACCTCCTCTTCAAGATTTATCATGGAGGTATCAATTGAATTGAGGTTTTGCCTTATAAGCCTGGCGAATTGTGAGAGATATATTCCGGCTTCGTATGGCTTGTTGTGTAAAAGATAATTTTGGATAGAGCCAAGTGAATTGAAAATGAAATGAGGATTCATCATGGCCTGGAGTGATTTCTGTTCCAGCAGAATCATTTGGTGTGTAACCTCCTGGTGCCGCAACTGAATATTTTTTTGCCTCAATATCAAGAGAAAAATTAATCCGATGAAAAACAACACGATTAGGAAATAAAACAAAGGGTGTTGCCATACCGTTGCCTGTACAATAATGGAAATATCAACAGGCTTGCTCCATTCAGAGTCAGGCTTTTTGGTCCGAAGTTTAAATTTGTATTGTCCACTTGAGAGATTCTGTAATACTACCTCATTACTCCTTGAAATGGTCCAGGTGGTGTCGGCTCCTTCAAGTTTATAGGAAAAAGTAATTGGACTGATCGAATAGTTGATGCCTGTAAATGCAATATTGATTCGTTTGTGGCCCGTAAATTTAATCTGATTATTGTTGAGATTATTTTCAATATCATTAACCTTGATAGAGAGAATATACGGTATGGGTGGGGTATCATTGCTGCTATACATCTCTTCTACAGGTATTTCTGTAAGTCCGTCGTCACTGGCGACATAAAGTTTGTTGTTATTAACCTCAATATCATTGATGGATCGGAAGCTTATGTCTATCATTTGTAATTGCACTTCTTTCCCAATAATAGCATTTAATGGATTCTTACAAACATAAATGTTTCTGGGTGAGGCAATATAAAGGACTGAATCATGGTAGAACAGATGTTTGATGTTAAAGTGAATAGGCTGGTCCAGTTTTTCTGATAGATTGATGATTTTTTTGTTGAAAAATAAGTAGAGACTAACTCCCTCAATGTTGAATAGTTCAGTTGTGGTATTTAGATTCAGGTGATCAGTGACTAATTTGTCCCTGAAAAACTCCAGTTCAGGGGATTCAACGGAGGTTCCATTATTGTGTACATAAGGATTTTTTGCATTCAGAATCAAAGCGTTGCTGTTATTGTAGTAGGAGCTGTATATGCGTTCTTCGATTCTGTACGTTTTTATTTCCCTGAACAAATTAGCCGGATTCATTATGTAAATCGAAAACTGATTGTAACTGCTGACCTCATTTTTTTCCGGGCTGGATATTATTTTTTTCATCCGGATCGGCGACTGACTTATTTTATCGCAACGGATCCTATGGTTTTTTACATCGATGGTGATGCCTTCCAGGGCGAAAGGATATTTACTTGTTTCCCCAACCAGAAGGTTATTCTTGTTTACCTGTAAAATTTCATCGAATGAATTTTCCGATTTTTGAAAATCTAATTTGTATAGTTCATTGTTTGCCAGAGCATAAATCATCCTTCCTTCTGTTAGCCAGATACTGGTGCTGTCTTTTCTGCACAATGAACTGATTCCGTTGTTTTGGAAAATGTTAGTTCCAAAGTGTTTGTGCCTTGTAATATTAGGACTGATTTTATAAGCTCCATCTTTCAAAGAACATAACCAGATATTGTTTTCGTGATCCTGTAATAACGTCAGGGCGTTCTTAATGTTTAAGTGATAAATCAAACTGTCGCCTCTGAAACAGAAGACGCCTTTGTCGTAGGTAGAGATCCACAGAATTCCATTATTGTCCTCGAGAACAGAGAAAATAAATTCTGAACCGGTGCTTGGAAAGGGTTTAATATTTGTGAAGTTCAGATCATGCTTGAATCTTTTCAATTCAAACAAATTGTTGCCCTTCTTCCTGACTACTGCGTACTTTGTTTTGTTGGAGGAAGATAGGATATCAGCGAATAAATATTCATTTGATTCGATTTTGGGATTGCCACTTAATGTTTTGCTTCTCAGAACACCCATCGGTGATAAAAAAAGGAATTCTCCATTAACATCTTTTTCCAGGTACCTGATCGTCATTGCTTCAAACATTTGTGATTTAAGATCACTCTTTACCATCATGGACGGCATTTGATACCTGGTTACACGATTTTTTGGACTGAGGCAGTA
Organism: uncultured Tangfeifania sp.; assembly: GCA_964506325.1. Taxonomy (GTDB): domain Bacteria; phylum Bacteroidota; class Bacteroidia; order Bacteroidales; family Prolixibacteraceae; genus CAINVV01. The sequence continues at coordinate 29,378 of CAZDLO010000020.1, read as the reverse complement.
GATTATCCGTTGTGGATTATCAAAAAAATAGATGTTCTTATCGGTGTCCTCATAAAATTTTTTGCAGAAATAACTGCCTTTCAGGGAATCCAGAAAAGGAGTATTTTTTTCATTGTACACTTGATTATCAGCGATATAGTTCAGAGAGGCATTGATGTGAAAAAACCATATCCGGCCAAAGGAATCTTCTTTTATTTCAAAAACATCATTACTGCTTAGCCCATCCTGTTTTCTAAAATAGGTAAACCTGGTTCCGTCAAATCTTGCAACACCTGCATCTGTTGCAAACCAGATAAATTTCTTGCTGTCCTGAAATACGGTATATACACTATTTGAAGGCAGCCCTTCTGTAATTGAATATCTTTGAATATAAGGATTTTGAGCCACTGAAATTTTGCAGGCGAACAACAGGGAGACCAAAACTATAAGTACATCTTTTCTCAATTCAGTCTATTGATTTGGTGAATTGCTTGATGGCTTCACGAAAGTCGTTGAGTCTTCTGCGTGATATATTTAAAGAGGTACCGTCTGTCAGTTCGACAAAATTGCCCTGGTAACTTGAATATGCCCTTAGGTAATTGATGTTGATTATGAGTGACTTATGAATCCTGAAAAATTCAGGTTGATCAAGGATTTTTTCAAAATCCCCCATGGTTCTCGTAGCAACTATTTTCTTTAGGCCAGCAAGATGAAGAATCGTGTAGTTACTGTCAGCTTCGAGGTACATAATATCGGAAGTATTCACCAATTGAAATCCGAATTGTTCTGCAACAGTAATTTTGGAGATATGTTTTGATCCTAGATTGATAGCCTGACTGAGGTTGTCCAGGGATTCATTGTAAATATTTTTCTGGATTTCACGACTCTGATGTAATTCATGATGATGTGCTGCTTTAGTAACGGCCTCAATGAGTTCAAGCGGTGAGATTGGTTTTAATAAGTAGTCAGTTGCACTTGCCTTCAATGCTTTCATGGCATAATCTTCAGAAGCGGTGACGAAGATGATGCAATAATTTTCTTTAGGGATGGTGCCCAGAAATGTAAAGCCATCTTCCTTAGGCATTGAAATATCCAGAAAAATGAAATCGATTTCATTTTTCTGCAACAATGCCCTTCCCTCAGCAGCCGAAGAGGCAAGTGCAACAACTTCTACTTCTTTGCAATATTGAAACAAGAGCAGTTGCAGTACCTCCCTGACATTCTTCTCATCATCAATGATTATGGCCCGATATTTTTTCATTTACCAAATATAACTTAATAAAGGTAAAAAAAATGGCAAAAAAAGCAAAATAGGACTTCGCAAAGTTCGCCGGGGGATTGGATGAAGTGCGATAATGCGCACATGAGGCTATTTTGCCGCTTTTTCTAAAATAGCCATTACCGGGAAATGATCAGAAAGGTTGATCCGTTCACAACGGTAGTAGATCGCTCTGTATTTTGGGCTGTAAAGAACGTAATCTATCCGGAAGGAGGGCAATATGCCGTTGTAAGTATTTGAAAGACCAAAGCCTGCATCAGAAAATGCATCCTTCAAATGATTGCCTGCAAGATGATAGGTATAGGAAACCGGGGTGTCATTGAAGTCTCCGCAAACTATGACAGGATACGGACACTTTTTTATGTGAGCGTATACTGTCCGGGCCTGGCTGGCCCGGATTGAAAACGCCAGAATCATCTTTTTCGTGATAAGTTTTGCTTCCCTAAGCTGTTGCTCATTTGTTCCGCTGCGCTCAGGATCAGTAATTGAGTAATCTTCAGGACTTATCCGGTAGGATTGAAAATGACAATTGTAAACCCGTATTGTATCTTTTGCCCGAATTACAATGTCAGAAAACAAAACCATATTGGCACTGTGCTCAAACCTTATTTCACCCAGCATAATGATAGGGAATTTTGACAAAGTCATTGGCCCGGCATTGGATATGGAATGGGCCAACTGGTAATGCTTTATTCCCGGAATGGCATCTCTGATGCCAGAGGGGCTAAATTTACCGGTTTTATTGATTTGGGCTTCCTGCAGGCATATTATATCAGCATTTGCAGTTTTCAGGTATTCAATAATACCTGGCTTCAGGGGCTGTTTTTTGGAAGGATCTTTGTCGAAGTGATGAACATTATAGGTCAGAATCTTCAGTCCTTTGGTATTGCCCTTCAAATTCGGGATCGGCTGTACGAAGTTGAAAAGGTGTTGATATCCAATGAGTATGATTACCAGTGACAGTAGAAGTCTTTTGGATTTTCTGAAGGTATAGTAGATTATAAAAAGAAAATTTATTATAAGAAGGTACGGGTAAAGTAACCCTGCAAAAGCTGCCGGCCAAAATTTGTCCGGGGGGATAAAGACAGACAGGTAGGACAGGAAAAGCGATACTCCAAATCCGAGGTTTAGGATAAACCCAAATTTTGAGAAAAAATCTTTGATAGCCCCTTTTCTCATTTTTTGCCACTCATTCTGAAAAGTAATTCTTTTTCTTCGGCTGACAGGGTATCGTATCCTGAATTACTGATCTTGTCAAGTATTCTGTTGATTTCCTCCTGTTGCTCTTTCTTGCTTTTGTTGAAGCCATATTCACGGTAATTTCCGGATTTGTATTCAACCTTTAGCTTATTTGCAGGTTTAGACCATTTAAAAAGACGGTCAAATAGTCGATCACTCCGTGCTGAAATATCCAGCCCGGATTTAAGCAATGTCATGTAGGTTAATCCCCAGAATGCCCCACCTAAATGGGCAAAGTTGCCGCCTGCATTGTCTCCGGTTAGATTTACCACATAAAGAAGAACAGAAATCAAAGCGATCCACTTAATTCTTACCGGGCCTATCAGTATGATGTGAATCACGTGATCAGGAACAAAAACAGCAGTGGCAATTACGATGGCTATTACTGAGGCTGAAGCCCCCAATAACTGGCTGAAGTCGATGGCATTCCGGAAATAGGGGAAGAAATTGTAGGCTGCCATAAAGAAAACGCCACCGGATAGTCCTCCGAAAATGTATACCGATAATAATTTGCGTGGCTGATGATATTCGAGAAAAATTCGACCGAAAGAGTAAAGCCATAACATGTTAAATAGAAGATGCAACAGCTCGTAGTGCAGGAACATGTAAGAGATGATTGTCCATGGCTTCTGTAAGAACTGGTTTATTGAAGCTGGCAGTGAAAACCATTCAGTGTAGGACAGGTTTTCATTTCCTCCAAGGAGAAGAATAACAGCTGCCAGCCTGATAACGACCCAAATAGCCACGTTGATATAGATCAGCTTCGTTAAATATGATCCGTGCTGGTAGGAAAGTTTAATCTCATCAGTGATTCCCATGTCATTATCCTGCTACATTTAAACAATTCAAGCCATCAGTTTATAAAACCTTATGTGTCTGTTGTACATTTCAGGTTCGGAATTTATTCCGGACCATGCACCGGGCATACCTGTGAAAAGGTACAATACATGTTACTTATTAAAAGAAATTTTTTGAACTGGCATTCCAGTACCTTATCAGAAGATAACCAAACAGCATTCCTCCAAGGTGGGCAAAGTGAGCCACATTGCTGTTGGATTGGGTAAATCCCAGGTACAATTCAATCAGTCCATATCCCAGAACGAAGTACTTTGCCTTGATTGGAACAGGAGGAAAGATCAGCATCAGTTCAGTATTGGGAAAAAGGACTCCAAAACCGAGCAGAATTCCAAATACCGCACCAGATGCTCCCACTGTTGGCTTATTGATAAGCTCCTCAAAAATTCGCTGGACAAGTTCAGTTCCCTGCTGTGTGAAAGCTGCATTTTCAGGAGTTTCAGACCATTTGTTGATGAAATCATGAACCCAAGGTGCAGCATGGCCTCCGAGATTGGACTTTACAAATGCAGTCAGCAGTTCCGGTGATGGAGTATTCACAAAAGCATTCACTGTCTTCGCAACATGGTTCAATTCCAGGTAATTGACGAACAGATGAAGAGAAGCTGCACCTAATCCGGTGACGACAAAATAGATCAGAAACCTTTTTTGTCCCCATACCATTTCAAGTACTTTCCCAAACATATATAATGCAAACATGTTGAAAAACAAGTGCATAAAATTTGCATGCATAAATATGTGAGTGACCAGCTGATAAGGCCGGAAATTGGGTGATCCGGGATAATAGAGCCCCAATATTTCGTTAAGATCAATACCTCTTGGTTTTAAAGCCCATGTTGCAACGAACATAACCACATTGATCATGACCAGATTCTTAACAACAGGGGGTATTGATAAAGGGGAGGCGGGACGGAATTCCATGGCGTGAGTTTACATATCAATTTTTACAAAAATAAGTAATCGGATGAAATACCCGCAAGAAAATTCTTAAACCAACAGCAAATGATTACGCCGGTATTCTATCTGGCTAAAAAAACAGAATTTTATCAGATAAATAACCCTAATCTTTGATGAGTTTTTCCATGTCCTCAAGAGTGATGATTGAGATAATCTTCCTTCCTGTCGGCGAGTAGCCAGGAGATTTGCAGGCAAATAATTGGTTAAAAAGAGCACTCATCTCTTCCTGCTTTAAGGCATTACCATAGGAAATGGATGATGACTGAGCCAGAACGAGCGCAAGTTGGGATTTTATCTCTTCCATCAGATCAACAGGTCGCTCATGGAAGGACGATATAATATTCTCAATCAAGTCTTTGCCATCAAGATGGCTCAGCACTCCAGGGGTTCCTTCGATGTAAAAATTGTAGTCATCCTCTTGCCGGATTTCAAAACCTAACCCATGAAGTTCGTCCCGCAGAGCATTTAATATTTCAGCATCAGCGGCATTTAACTGCAGGACGGGCGGAAAAAGTTGTTTCTGGCTTGCAGATTGATGTGTGTTGAAATTCTGCATGAAATTTTCGTAGAGAATTCTTGTGTGTGCCTCTCTCTGATCTACTACCATTAGTCCTGATTTGACAGGAGTAAGGAGATACCTGTTTTTTAGCTGGAGAAATCCTGAAGATTGAAATTGTTGAGGTTCGCCATCCGGGAAAACAGGCAGGACTTCATCTTTCTCCGGGTCGAAGGCGGGTTGAAAATCTCCTCCGGCTGACCAATCCTGATGACTTTTCCTTTCCATCCCCTGGTAAAGTTTTTCCCATTGATCAGGAACAATGTTTTTTTCTGTGTAATGCTGAAAGTTATCGTACCTTTCCTGTTGAAACGGGTTGTAATTTCTATTAATGCCGATCTCCGGGGGAACGATGTTGCTTCCCCTTCCTGGTGCCAACGGAATTTCAATCGATCCGCTCTGGTCAAAATCTATAGCAGGCATCAGGTTGTATTTTCCGATAGATTCCCTTATACAAGCACTGATAATATGCCAGAGGGCTTGTTCGTCTTCAAATTTTATTTCAGTTTTGGTGGGATGGATGTTGATATCAATGGTTGCCGGATCAACTTCAAAATAGAGAAAATAGGAAGGAATGGAATCCGGAGGTAAGATTCGGCCATAGGCATGCATTACTGCGCGGTGGAAGAAAGGATGCTTAATAAACCGTCCGTTCACAAAAAAGAATTGCTCACCAAAGCCTTTTTTTGCAAATTTTGGTTGCCCGATAAATCCGGTAACATTGATCAACGTTGTTTCAACATCGACAGGCGTGAGGCTTTGGTTGATACTTTTCCCGAAAAGGCTGACGATCCGTTTCCTGATGTTTTCAGATTGGATTTCGAATACAGGAGACTGGTTGTGAAACAGCGAAAAATTTAATTCCGGGTTGGCCAGGGCAATCCGGTGTATCTCAGTAATAATATTTTTAAACTCACTGCTGTTAGACTTTAAAAATTTACGCCGGGCAGGTACGTTGAAAAACAGGTTTTTAACCGAGAAGTTTGAGCCTTCTGGGCAGCTGTCAGCAATTTGCTTTTGAAAGACTGATCCCAAAATATGCAGATAGGTTCCAAGCTCCTCTCCCTTTTGACGGGTTCGCAGTTCAACATCAGCAACAGAAGCAATTGAAGCCAGTGCTTCCCCCCTGAATCCCATGGTACGTATGACGAAGAGGTCGCTGGCGTCCCTGATTTTTGAAGTAGCGTGTCTTTCAAAGGACATCCGGGCATCTGTCGGCGACATTCCTTTCCCGTTGTCCGTTACCTGGATCAATGTACGACCTGCGTCTTTTATATTAATGATGATGGTATCTCCCCCCGCATCGATGGCATTTTCGATCAGCTCTTTTACAACAGAGGCTGGTCGCTGAATAACTTCACCGGCAGCTATTTGGTTGGCAACAGAATCTGGAAGGAGATGAATAATGTCTGACACGGGCTGAAAATTTCTAATTGTATTGAATGCGATAAAGGAGAGATCTCCTCCTGCAAATATAACGGTAAATTTCGGTGTCCCCGAAATATCAATACATGCTTTCTTTATTCTGATTGGGCAGATTGAAGGTGGAATATTTCCTTTTCTCCTGAAATTGCCGTAAATTTATTAATATCCAACAGCTCTAATCCGGTTTAATATGCTCGTAAAGACTTATGGCAGCGCAGTTCATGGCATTGATGCGACCACCATCACGATTGAAACTGATATTTCCAGAGGAATACGGTTTCTTATGGTTGGCCTGGCTGATCTGGCAGTTCGGGAGAGCCAGCAGCGAATCGATGCGGCATTACGTTTTCATGGTTTTAAACTGCCCGGCAAAAAAATAGTTATCAACATGGCACCCGCAGACATTCACAAGGAGGGTTCTGCCTATGATCTTCCGATTGCCATGGGTATTCTGGCTGCCTCAGAACAGATTGCTGCCGTGGAAATCGGTAAATTTGTAATGATGGGGGAACTTTCCCTTGATGGAGGGTTGCAGCCCATCAAAGGTGTTCTTCCTATCGCAATCAAAGCAAGGGAGGAGGGTTTTGAGGGATTAATCGTGCCTATTAAGAATGCAAAAGAGGCGGCAGTTGTGGATAAAATTAAAATTTTCGGTGTTGATAATATACGGGAAGTTATTGATTTTTTTGATTCTGCAGTTCCACTTAAACAGACGGTCATCGACACCCGCGAAGAATTTAACTCCAGTAAAACCAAGTTTGAAGTCGATTTTTCGGAAGTCAAAGGGCAGGAAAATGTAAAAAGAGCACTGGAAATAGCAGCAGCCGGTGGTCATAATCTGATTATGATTGGTCCTCCAGGTGCTGGGAAGACAATGCTGGCGAAAAGGATACCTACGATTCTACCCCCGTTTACCCTTAGAGAGGCACTTGAAACAACTAAAATTCATTCAGTAGCCGGAAAGATAGAGCCTGAAACATCACTGATGATCCGAAGGCCATTCAGAAGCCCACACCATACCATCTCTGATGCCGCATTGGTTGGTGGTGGAACAAATCCCCAACCGGGGGAAATTTCACTTTCACACAATGGTGTATTGTTCCTTGATGAGCTGCCGGAATTCAAACGCTCAGTTCTGGAAGTAATGCGTCAGCCACTCGAAGATAGGACAATTACTGTTTCCAGGGCTAAATGTTCAGTTGAGTACCCTGCAGCATGCATGCTTATTTGTTCGATGAACCCTTGTCCTTGCGGCTTTTATAATCATCCCTCAAAATCTTGCGTTTGCGGACCGGGAGTTGTCCGAAAATACCTGAATCGTATTTCAGGTCCTTTGCTCGACCGGATTGATATTCATTTGGAGGTGGTGCCTGTTCCTTTCAACAAACTCTCCGAACTGAGTTCGGGAGAATCCTCAGAGGTTATACGTGACCGTGTCGTAAAGGCCAGGGAAATCCAGAGACTCCGTTTTGAGGAGGCAGGTATTCATTGCAATGCGCAGATGAATACCAGGCTTTTGCATCTTTATTGTATGCCAGACCGCACCGGTGAAGTGATTCTAAAAAATGCCATGGAGAGACTTGGTCTTTCTGCAAGAGCCTATGACCGGATACTGAAAGTCGCCAGAACCATCGCAGACCTTGAGGGAACGGAAAATATCAGTCCGGATCACCTTGGCGAAGCGATACAGTACCGAAGCCTTGACCGAGAAGGCTGGGGAACCTAAAACAACAATTTGCAATTGACCTAAATTTGGGGTATACTTGTAATAAGAAAAAAAATGAGTTATGGCAGACAAATTCTCAGACCCGATTGGCCGCCTGATGGGTCTTCGTTACAAATCACATCCCTGGCATGGCGTTCATATTGGAGATCACGCTCCTGAAAAGGTGACAGCTTTTATTGAGGTTGTACCTACCGATACAGTAAAATATGAAGTTGACAAAGATACCGGTTACCTAAAGATAGACCGTCCACAACAATTTTCAAATGTTTGTCCTGCCTTGTATGGTTTTATTCCCCAGACTTATTGCGGAAAACTGGTAGGTGATTTATGTTCCAAGAAGACAGGCAAGAAAGGAATAAAGGGCGACGGTGACCCTATCGATATCGTTGTGCTGACAGAAAAATCCATTCACCACGGAGACATTCTTGTGACAGCCAAACCAATTGGCGGATTAAGGATGATTGACGGTGATGAGGCAGACGATAAAATTATTGCTGTCCTGAACAATGATTTTGTTTATGGGCATTTTCAGTCATTGGACGATGTCCCAAAGCACATTATCACACGTCTGCGACACTATTTCCTCACGTATAAGGATATCCCCGGGGAAGAGGGAAATACAATCATTGAAGCAGTGTACGACAGGGAAGAAGCGTTGCATGTAATCAGAACATCTATCCAGGATTACAGCAACAGGTTTGATAATCTTGGCAAGATGCTTGTTTTAGACGATTGAGGTAAATGATTATTTCAATTCATTGAATAACAGATACTTATTGTTTTTTAAGCAAGTCAGGAATTTGCCAGACTGTTAATTTAGATTTAACAATTATTTTCTTACCAGATCCAGGTAGGAATATGAGAATCCATTCTGTTCATCGAATAAATCTTCCCTGCCCGTTTCTACCCACTCAGCGTAATTGATGACCGGGAAAAATGTATCTGCCTTCATCTCCTCGTGAACAAGTGTGAGGTATAATTTTCCGGCTAGCGGATAAAATTGCCTGTAAATCATACCACCACCTATAATAAATGCCTCCGGTTCATTTTCTGCCATTTTTATCGCCTCATCGATGGAATAGGCGGATTCGCAGCCAGGAAAGGTTTCACCTGGAATATCAGTTACAACTATATTTCTTCTGTTGGGAAGTGGGGCTTTCGGAAGGGAATACAATGTCCGTTTGCCCATAATCAGGGCTTTACCTGTTGTTATTTTTTTGAAGCGTTTCAGATCGTCCGGCAGATGAAACAAAAGCTGGTTGTTTAATCCGATCGCAAAATTTTCCGCAATTGCCACAATTATTGAAATGTTGGAGTGGATCATTTTGAATTTGTGTTCGTTATCTTCTGGTGATATGTGTTAAGCCTTGGGTACTACACTGAAACATCGCCTTTAATATGCGGATGAGCCTGGTAATTAATGAGTTCAAAGTCAGAATATTGAAATTCGAAAATGCTCTTTACCTCCGGATTGATCTTCATTTGCGGAAGGGGGAAAGGCTCGCGGGCCAATTGTGTCCGGACCTGGTCCAAATGGTTATTGTAAATATGAGTGTCCCCAAAAGTATGTACAAAATCACCGGGCTGAAGGCCGGTAACCTGTGCAACCATCATTGTTAGCAAGGCATAGGAGGCGATATTAAATGGCACCCCAAGGAACACATCAGCACTTCGCTGGTAAAGCTGACAGGACAACTTCCCATTGTTGACATAGAACTGAAATAGAAGGTGACATGGAGGAAGCTTCATTTTATCAATATCGCCTACATTCCAGGCACTCACAATTAACCTGCGTGAAGATGGATTTTTTTTGATCATGTTGATGAGCTGGGAAATCTGATCTATAGTTCTGCCGTCAGAGGCAGACCAAGAACGCCATTGGTGACCATATACCGGCCCCAGTTCTCCGTCTTCACCTGCCCATTCGTTCCAGATTTTCACCCCATTTTCCTGAAGGTACTTAACGTTGGTGTCTCCGTTGAGAAACCATAAGAGTTCATAAATAATTGATTTCAGGTGAAGTTTTTTTGTAGTGATAACAGGGAAGCCTTCGGCGAGGTTGAAACGCATCTGGTAACCAAACTGGCTAATCGTTCCTGTCCCTGTACGGTCGGATCGTTCACTGCCCGTTTCCAGCAGGTGATTCAACAAGTCAAGATATTGTCGCATTGGATTATTTATTCTCTGTTGATTTGTTTTCTGAATCGCTTCTTTTACTGATCTCGTCCCTTATTACCGAAGCTTTTTCATATTCCTCATTGTTAATGGCTTTGTCGAGCATTTCGTTCAGCTCATCAAGTGTGAATTCATCGTAGATGGAATGATCGTCAGACTCTTCTTCCAGCGATTTATCTTCTTCTGAGTCTTCAAAATCTATAATGATGCCGGTCTGGGTCATAACCTCTTCCGTGGTATAGATAGGACAACTGCAGCGCAGTGCGAGGGCAATTGCGTCGGAAGTTCTGGAATCAATGTTGAAATTTCCCTTGTCGCTGGTCATCTTCATCTCTGCAAAGAAAATTCCTTCTTCAAAAGAATGAATAAATACTTCCGTGATATGTATATTGAAGGTGGAAAGGACCGTTGTAAAAAGATCATGGGTAAGGGGACGAGGGGGTTTCAGTCCCTCCAGGTTAATTGCTATTGCCTGGGCCTCAACTGCGCCGATGATGATTGGAATCCGACGGGTTCCATCCGTTTCAGCCAATACAAGTGCATAGGCACCTGACTGATCCTGGCTGTAAGAGAGCCCGAGAATTTTCAATCTGATTTTTTTCATGCTTTTTGTAAGCAGGTTAGAAGTTCTGAAGAAAGTTGAATGTTCTTTCGCAAAGATATATTTTTTGTGCTATTGTAACCCCAACCTTTTTAACAAAGGTGTGATATCCGGATCTTTGCCTCTGAATTTCTGGTATATAGCCATTCCTTCATCCGATCCGCATTTGGTCAGAAGCTCACGGAATCTGGCAGCCAGCTCAGGGTTGAAAATATCTCCGGACGATTTGAAAGCGTCATATGCATCTGCATCCAGTACCTGGGCCCAGATATAGACGTAGTACCCTGCCGTATAACCGCCGCTGAATGAATGCTGAAAGTAAGGACTTCGATACCTGGGCAATATTTCATCAATTAATCCGATTTTCTCCATTGATTTTTTCTCAAATAATCGGATATCATCAATCTGAGGATTGGTAACAGTATTATAATCCATATCAAGTATGGAGGCCGCCAGAAGTTCTACCAACGTAAATCCCTGGTTGAACTTGCTGTTTTTCTCTAGCTTGGCAATCAAATCTTCCGGGATGTCTTTCCCTGTCTGGTAGTGTTTCGCATAGGCTTTTAGTACTTGCGGTTCGGAAGCCCAATTCTCAATTATTTGTGAAGGAAGTTCCACGAAATCACGAGGCACATCACGGGAGGTACGGTCGTAAAGCCCATCCGCAAAAACACTGTGCAACGCGTGCCCAAATTCGTGAAATGCGGTTTCTGTCTCTTCAAAACTCAGAAGGGCAGGGGAATTTCCGGTTGGCCTTGTAAAATTCATTACCATGGAAATTACAGGATCAATTTTCTTTCCATTCCTGTATTGCCTGCTGCCGTAACCTGTACACCAGGCTCCGACTCTTTTCCCGTCCCTGGGGTGAAAGTCCATGTATAGTACCGCAAGATGAGAATTGTCCTTGTCTTTAACTTCATATGCTACGACCTCAGGATGATAAACCGGTAAATCATTCCTTTTCTCGAAGGTGATGCCATAGAGCCTGTTGGCAACATAAAACATGCCTTTCTGGACATTGTCCAAAGAAAAATATGGTTTCAGCTCAGCTTCATCCAGGTTATACCTGGCTTTTCGGATTTTCTCAGAGTAATACCACCAATCCCAGGATTGCAGCTTGAATTTTCCGCCTTCCCCGTCAATTAGGGAATTCATGTCATCACGTTCAGTTTTTGCTTTTGCAAGTGCAGGAACCCATAATTTATCCAGGAACTGGTAAACAACTTCCGGCGTTTTGGCCATGTTCTCAGCAATAACATAGGATGCATAATTTTTAAAGCCAAGTAATTTTGCCTTCTCATCCCTTAGCCGTACCAATTCCGTGATCAGCACTTTGTTGTCGAATTTGTTGTCGTAGTCACATCGCATAAAATACCCGCGGTAAAGTTTCTCGCGTAGTTCTCGCTTATCGGCATATTGAAGAAATGGCAACATGCTTGGCTTAGCAAGTGTGAAGACCCATTTCCCGGGAAGACTGTCCTTTTTTGCTTCGATGGCTGCTGCTTCGATTACGTCAGAAGGCAGCCCGGAAAGATCCTCTTTCTTCTCAACGGTAAGTTTGAAATTCTTGTTAGTCTCAGCAAGCAGGTTTTCCCCGAATAGGAGAACATTTTTGGAGATTTCTTCGTTCAGCTGCCTCAATTTTTTTTGGTCTTCGGAAGATAAATTCGCCCCGTTTCGTTCGAAGTCCCTGTAGTATTTTTCAACGACCCTGATTTGCTGGGCATCTAATTCCATTGAGTTTCTTTGCTTATAGACTGTCTTAATCCTCTTAAAGAGGCCTGGGTTCAGAGAGATGTTGTCCCGGTGCCTGGTCAGTTTTGGAGTAATTATCCGTGCAAGTTTCTGCATCTCAGGATTGGTATTTGCACCGTTCAGATTGGAAAATATGCGAGAAGCAACAGAAAGCAAGTCTCCGGCAGTATCGTAAGCGAGAATGGTGTTTTTAAAATCCGGCTCGGCAGGATTATTGACAATGGCGTCAATTTCGGCAAGATTTGCCCTGATTCCTTCATCGATAGCCGGGATATAATGCACTAACTTGATTTCACCGAATGGCGGAACCTTGAATGGAGTGTTAAATGGTTTCAACAGGGGGTTTTCTGCCACAGTGCCGTTAAGTTCTTTTGCTTGTAAGGAACACAAAATCATTGAGGTGGACACCAGTAATGACATGATTTTTTTCATTGTAAATCGGTTTGTTGATCAGTTTGAAAAGGTAGTATTTTTTTTTGTAAGGAAGCCTAAGCGCCCATAAATGAATGATGAATCCGACAATGAATTTTCTTCCACCAGGAACAATATTCAGCACCTGGATTGTATCAGATTTATTGTATGTTCGGTCAAGCCTATTGTATGTTTTTTGTATTTGTAATGAGTAAACTACTTTAACCTGTAAATTTCACCAGCTGCAAAACGGTCGGTTAGTTTAATCCGGAACCTGTTTTCCAACGATTTGAATTCATTTAAGGCAAGCTCCGGCCGGTTATTTTCTGCTGAAAGATGGCTCAGAAAGACACATTGAAGTTGGGGATGGGCATTTTCTTTTAGTAATTCAAAAGCCTGCAAGTTGGACAGGTGGCCTAATGCAGAATCGATTCTGACTTTAAGATGGTAAGGGTAAGGTCCTTCTTTCAGCAATTGCTGGTCGTAGTTTGTTTCCAGGAATAATGCATGGCATTGCATAAGGTGATTCTTTACATTGTCACATGGTGATCCTATATCCGTAAAAACTCCGACACTATGTCCATTGTATTCGATTCTGAAGGAGGTGGGTTCAGCAGCATCGTGGTTCTTTAGGACCGGATAAATTGTGAACATCCCAACACTAACCGGGACGTTGTCTTCGACGGCAATAAAAGAAATAGGGCGCCATGTTCTGAATGAAGAGTGGAATGTACCATGGGTCATGTATACAGGTATGTCAAGTTTTTTCCCTGTTACCCGGGCCCCACGAATATGATCTCCATGCTCATGCGTGATAAACACAGCCTTAATTTTTTTTGGGTCCAGCGCATTTGTTTCAATCCTCCTGAGTATTTGTTTGAAAGAAAGTCCGGCATCTATTAAAATCGCCTCCTCATTATTTCCGATATAATAGCAATTGCCATTACTTCCGGAGGCCAAAGCACAAATTTCCATCATATTTTTATCGTTTGAATTAAAGCGCCACAAGGGAAAGTAACTCCCGGGGGAAACAAAAATCAGCACAGATATAAGCCACAGGATCAAATTCGGAAATTACTGACACCTTGGAAGAGTTATTTCTTGTGATTCTTTTTTTTCCGGGGGAAGTCCTGAAGTCCAAACTCATCCCGGAAGATGTTTTAGCATCATGATTTTTCCATTGTATTATTGGACGAAATTAAACCTTTTTTCAGGTTTAGATTTCACTGTCCCCTTAATTTTTGGCCTTTATCGTGTTTGAAATCTTTTTTAAACCTGTGTTTAAAAATTATTGACTATCAGTATTTTAATGGACATATATTGGATTTGAAAATTTTACTGCCAATAAATAGCCTTGTGATGGCTAAATACTGGCAGTTGATATTTAATATCAGGTGGCAGGAATCAGATGACCCCAATTATTTAAATACAAGATGACCATTTTCTGCATCAATGGTTATTTCCCCTTCCTTACTAATATTCCCCGCAAGAATTTCTTTGGAAAGATCATTCAGCAAGTATTTCTGCATCATTCTTTTCACCGGCCTTGCACCGTATTGGGGGTCGAAACCTGCTTCTGCGATCCAGTCGGTTGCGGCATTTGTCATTATTGCCTTGTAACCGCTTTTTGCCAGGCGGGACACTACCATGTCAAACTGCAACCTCACTATCTGGCGGATTTCTTCCCGGCTCAAAGGGGTGAAGAGAATAATTTCGTCGATCCGGTTAAGAAATTCAGGACGTATGGTTTGCTTCAGCATTTCCGTCATTTCCTTTTGAAGCTGATCCATTGTTGCAATTTTGTTGGAGTCAGTCAAATGTTCCATCCGTTCACGTATCAGGGTGGATCCAAGATTTGAGGTCATTATAATGATGGTGTTCTTAAAGTTGACTGTCCGTCCCTTGTTGTCAGTTAACCGTCCGTCATCCAACACCTGAAGGAGTATATTAAAAACATCCGGATGAGCTTTTTCAATCTCATCAAAGAGTATCACTGAATAGGGCTTTCTGCGCACAGATTCAGTCAGTTGACCGCCTTCGTCATATCCCACATATCCGGGTGGAGACCCAATCAGCCGCGTGACTGAGAATTTCTCCTGGTATTCAGACATGTCAATTCGGGTGAGCAAATTTTCATCATCAAAAAGATATTCAGCCAATCCTTTGGCAAGTTCTGTCTTCCCTACTCCGGTTGTCCCGAGGAAGATAAAAGACCCAATAGGGCGTTTTTCATCCTGCAATCCGGCCCTGGACCTTCTAACTGCATCAGATACAGCCTTAATGGCGTCATCCTGGCCGACAATCCTTTTGTGCAGTTCTTCCTCAAGGTGAATAAGTTTTTCCCTTTCACTCTGCAGCATTCTGGTAACCGGAATTCCGGTCCATCGGGCAACAACTGACGCAATGTCTTCTGAGTCAACTTCTTCCTTGATGAGGGACTGCGTACGTTGTTTTTCTGTAAGTTGTTCCTGAAGCAACGCAATTGCTGACTCTGCTTCTTTGATTTTGCCGTACCGTATTTCAGCAACAAGGCCGTAGTTGCCCTGTCTTTCAGCCTGCGAGGCCTGATTCCTTAATGCTTCAATTTCCTGTCTGTTGGACTGGATACCCTCGATAAGATCCTTTTCTGCCTTCCAGGTTGCCCTGAATCTATTCTGATCTTCTTTTAGATTCGCGATTTCTTCTTCAAGCTTTGCAAGCTTTGTACGGTCATTTTCGCGTTGAATAGCTGCTCTTTCAATCTCGAGCTGGGTCAGTCGTCTTTCTATTTCGTCGAGTTCTTCGGGCAGGGAATTCATCTCCATCCTGAGTTTTGCGGCCGCCTCATCCATCAGGTCGATGGCTTTGTCGGGCAGGAACCGGTCTGTTATATACCTCTGTGACAGCTCAACTGCTGCAATGATGGCATCATCCTTGATGCGTACCTTGTGGTGATTTTCGTACCTTTCCTTGAGTCCGCGAAGAATGGATATGGAAGATTGTGTATCAGGTTCATCCACCATAACGAGCTGAAACCGCCGTTCGAGTGCTTTGTCTTTTTCAAAATATTTTTGATATTCGCCGAGTGTTGTAGCTCCAACAGCACGCAGGTCGCCACGTGCCAGCGCCGGTTTCAGGATATTGGCTGCATCCATGGCTCCCTCACTTTTGCCAGCGCCAACCAGTGTGTGGATTTCATCGATAAACAGGATAACCTCACCATCTGCATGTATGACCTCCTGTATGACCGATTTTAGCCTCTCCTCGAATTCACCCTTGTATTTCGCACCAGCAATGAGTGCCCCCATGTCCAATGAGAAAATCTGTTTGCTTTGGAGGTTTTCAGGTACATCACCCCGGACAATCCGTTGGGCAAGTCCTTCAACTATGGCAGTTTTTCCTGTACCGGGCTCACCTACAAGAATCGGATTGTTTTTCGTTCTTCTGGAAAGGATCTGCAAAACCCTCCTGATCTCTTCATCTCTGCCAATTACCGGATCCAGCTTGCCGGAACGTGCTGAATCATTGAGGTTGACAGCAAACCGGCTGAGAGAGTTAAAGGTGTCTTCAGCAGTCTGGCTTTCCACTTTAGAGCCTTTTCTCAATTCCCTGACTGCATCCTCAAGTCCCTTTTTATCTACACCCTGTTCTTTCATAAGTTTGCCCATCCTGTCACCTGTCTCAAGCAGGGCCAGGAGCAGATGTTCCACGGAAACATATTTATCCCCCATTTTTTGTGAAAGGGAAATGGCTTTCTCTAAGGCTGTATTGGCAGAAGAGGATAAGAATGGTTCTCCGCCTGTTACTTTGGGATAACCGGAAATAATCCGATCTACCTCGCCGGAAAAATACCTGGTATTGATACCCGTCTTTTGCAGCAGAAAAGAGGTTACATTCTCCGCTTCTGTCAACAGACCTTTCATCAGATGAGCCGGTTCAATCAACTGTTGGTTGTTTCCGGTTGCTATTTCAACGGCTTTCTGAACTACCTCCTGGGCTTTGATGGTAAAATTGTTGAGATTCATATTTGTTTTTTTATGATTACATGAGTATATCATTCAGCGGGCAAAATGCCTGCCACAATTATGAATTACGACAAAATGGCACTAACACCTTGAAACAGAGGAAATAGTGTCAGTTAAAAAATGAAGGGAATGGTCAGATTGTCTGGTTTGTTAACTTAACCAGTGGTCTGATCCCGGCAGTGATGACCTATCTGCGCCTTTGAACCTGTACCCGGCTTTTTCTACAGCCGACCTGATCTGTTCAGCATCGACATGAGATCCTTGTACTTTTACCTGACCTGTTTGGTGGTCAGCAATTACTTCTTCTATTCCTGCAATGGTTTTGATGCCATTTTCAACATGTGCTTTGCAGTTTTTACAGGTCATCCCTTCGACCAAGAATATATGAGTTGACATAATGAATGTTTTTTTTATTACTCAAACTAAATTTGTAACCAATACAAATACTATTCAAAGATGAGAAATTATATACAAACAAAAGGGAAATTTCAGTTAAAAAATGATGAAGCTGGACAGTAAATGCCGAATCTGATGCTGATTATTGAGCTACAAACAGATAAGTGATGGTGCCATGCTCTTTTTCAGGAGCATTTCCGTCAGAATTAAAAATAGTTTTTTCTGCAGCCTGCCTGGCATAGGCCAAAATAGACGGATCACTGGATTTTGAATTTTCCCTAGGATAAGCGGTAAGGACCTCCCCGTTTCTGTTGACGATAATGTCTACAACTACTTCTCCGCCTCCCTGGGCCAGGTAAACAGGGATAGGAAGCTGAACATGATATCTGTTTCCCAGTAAATAACGAATGTTTGATTTGCCTTTAAAAGATGATCGCTTTACCTCATCCCGTGTCATTCCTTCCGTGCTGGCAACGGGCATTGGTACATCCCCGATTTCAGGAATCTTCTTCGCAAGGTTTTTATTCACCTCATTGGCCAATTGTTTTGCTTCTGCGACTTCCTTTGCATATTCCCTGTCGAAAAAAGGGTCGCCGGATGTCTTGCCATTGACATCCCCTGAATTGACAGCCCTGTTGGAATTGCGTTCTCCGCTTTTTGAGCCGCTAAGCGCGTATGCCTGGGCACTCATGTCCATAATCTCCTTTTCGGGTACAGCAGTTTTTACCTCCTCTGATACTATATCCACGAAGAGGGCCTGGTCAGGCAAAATATGCCGGTTTTTCAACTCGGCAAAAAGAAGCGAAACCATCACAACCAGATGGATGGCGAGTGTGGCAATAATACCATTAATGTTGTCGCGGTATAATCTCAGTAGTTTTTCCATATCCAGTCCGATACTGCAAAATTACGTCAAAGAAATCAGATTTATCCATCCAATTTTTAACGAAAGTTCAGCAGGAACTATTCTACGAAATAAGAAGGCTGAAGAGGGGGGAAGATGGACTTTTCAACACTCCTGTCGTAGAGGGCAATGATTGCTTCCTTTCCTTTGGTTCCAAGGTCAACAGAAAAGTCGTTTACATAAAGCTGAATGTGTCGCCGCATAACATCTTCATCCATCGATTGTGCATGCTTTTTCACAAATGGAAGTGAATCGTCCGGATTATGGAATGCATATTCCACACTTCTGCGGAGAACCCTGTTCACCCGTAGACGGATTTCAAGGGGTAAACTCCGTTTTACAATGATCCCACCCAATGGAATTGCCATTCCGGTTTGCTGCTCCCAGTATTCTCCGAGATCGACAATTTTCTTCAATCCTTTCTGTGCGTAGGTGAACCTGTTTTCATGAATGATGACACCTGCATCTGCTTCTCCAGACAAGATAACATCTTCAATGTCAGAGAATAAATACTCCATTTTATGATGTAGGTTTGGATATGCAATGGACAGCAGCAGGTTGGCAGTTGTGAATTTTCCCGGAATCGCAATTTTCAGGTTATCCAGTTCATCCGGGTAGATTTTATGTTTGGAGATAAGTAACGGACCGTTGCTGAACCCTAGAGCGCTCCCTGAAGTCAGGAGCTGGTAGCCTGTTGACAGGTAGGCAAAAGCATGGTAACTTACTTTCGAAATATCCAGCAAGGAAGAAAAGGCCATATTATTTAATTCCTCAACATCAGCCAGATGCAGGTTAAATCGCAGACCTTCGGTGTCGATTTTCCTGTTGACCATGGCATCGAAAATATAAGTATCATTGGGACAAGTGGAAAACCCCAGGGAAAGGTCCATCAGGAAAGTTGTTTGATTGTGGCAAATTTTCTGAGAAAGCGGAAAAGCTCATCTGTAAGATTCTCAATGGCCAGCGGAATGTCCCATTTGGTGGTATCCCTTGATTCGACATAATTGGATATCGCCCTGATTTCAAGAAAGGGTACCTTTTCGTGCAAACAAACATAAAAAACAGAAGCACCTTCCATGGATTCAATATCGGGGTCAAAATCGCAGGTAATCCTGGAAATACTTTGCGGGCTCCCATGGCTGATATTTCCGGTTACTCCATTAACTGAAGCAAGTTCTAATTCATTGAAGAAGTGAGGATTGATCATTTTACCATCGGAAAATGGAAATTGGTTGGTCTCCATGAAACCGGCATCAAAAAGAGATACAACTGCGTTGCATTCCTCAATTCCAAGGTCACAGATCTGTTCGCTTTTTACATTTACAACTGTTCCGATGGAGAGTTCGTCCCGGAAACTTCCGGCGATTCCTGCATTGATGACAAGGTCATATTTAAATGTATAAAGAGCCCGTGTAAGGTGATAAGCCGTAAATGTCATTCCTATGCCCGGAATAAGAAGGTCAATTTCCAGGTCATACCATTTGTAGTGGAAGATATTCTTCCCTTCTCCCTCAATTTCGATCAGATTTTCGAAAAACTGGTAAAGTTCAAAACAGGTTGCACCTACAAACAATATTCTCATTTTGGAAAGACAGGTCTAATTACGATTAGTTGAGCAAAAGTATAATTATCATTCTTCAAAATTGAACACCCAACTAATATTCATACTTATTTTGGCAGAAAAAGTTAATAAAAGTTGTTTATTTGTACTAAGTTTAATTAAAAGTCTATCCTGCAACTGATCAAATGATCAGTGATTGCTGCAGTTTTGATCTCTTATTTCAGAATTATTTAATTCCAGTCATATGCATTTTTCTTTACACAGGAAGGAATCTGAAGGTTATCAGAAAATTGAGCGATATCCCGAGGAGAAAGTCAAACTGATTGCCGAACATTACAGGCAAATATTAGGACTGATTGGGGAAGATCCTTCCAGGGATGGGTTGGATAAATCACCGCTCAGAATTGCCAAGGCTCTGCAGTTTATGACACAGGGATATAGCATGGATCCGGAAGAAATATTATCCTCAGCAAAGTTTAAGGAAAATTACCGCCAGATGGTTATTGTAAAGGACATTGAGATCTATTCCTTGTGTGAGCATCATATGCTTCCTTTTTTTGGGAAAGCTCATGTTGCCTATATTCCCAACGGATATATAACGGGTTTGAGTAAAATCGCCAGGGTTGTTGAAGCTTATTCACGCCGTTTGCAGGTGCAGGAGAGACTTACACTGCAGATCAAGGAATGTATCCAGGAGACACTCTCCCCGCTTGGCGTTGCGGTGGTTATCGAAGCCAAACACATGTGCATGTGCATGCGTGGGATTGAAAAACAAAACTCTGTTACTACCACTTCCGACTTTACCGGTGCTTTTGAAAAAGTGGCAACACGGGAAGAATTCATTAGGTTGATAAGTTCAAAGCTTTCCTGAACGGATATGAAAATTCCGCCGAATTCAAAGATCATTTCGTTTCAAAAGGGTAGTTAGTTTAAAGGGGAAACTTTAATTGCATTGAAAATGTTGAATTTCCGGAAAATTCCTTTTCGATACTTGTTCCGTCAATTTCTATCTTTGTCAAAATTTTAAGTCAATTTCTTTATGAAGGCATATGTTTTTCCGGGCCAGGGCGCCCAGTTCCCGGGAATGGGGAAGGATCTTTATGACCAGTCGCCTCTGGCGAAATCACTTTTTGAAAAAGCAAATGAAATCTTAGGTTTCAGTATTACTGATACCATGTTTAATGGGACTGAGGAAGAATTGAAACAGACCAGGGTTACTCAGCCTGCCATCTTCCTTCATTCCGTTCTGTTGGCCATTACCATGGGCGATTCTTTTGTTCCCGATATGGTTGCAGGGCATTCACTTGGTGAATTTTCTGCACTGGTTGCAGCCAGGGCTCTCTCTTTTGAAGACGGTTTGCGTCTGGTATCAAAGCGGGCCATGGCAATGCAGAAGGCATGTGAAGTTCAATCATCCACCATGGCTGCTATTTTGGGAGTAGATGACGCAGTTGTTGAACAGGTTTGTGCCGGAATAGATGAGGTAGTAGTTCCTGCAAATTACAATTGCCCCGGTCAGCTGGTTATTTCCGGTTCTATCGGGGGGGTTGACAAAGCTTGTATCCGGCTGCTTGAACTGGGAGCCAAACGTGCCCTACGGCTAAATGTTGGCGGTGCCTTTCATTCTCCACTTATGGAACCAGCCCGTTCAGAACTGGCAGAGGCCATCCATGCAACTGATTTTCAGGCTCCGGTTTGTCCGGTTTACCAAAATGTCAATGCTTTACCTGTCTCTGATCCGGTGCAGATTAAGGCAAATCTTATTGCACAGTTAACTGCTCCGGTAAAATGGACGCAAACTGTGATAAATATGCTGGCCGACGGAGCTGATTCCTTTGTTGAAGTTGGACCTGGCAGTGCATTGCAGGGAATGATTAAAAAGGTGGACAGGGTAGTGCCGACAAGCGGGATTAATTCATTCCAGGGATAATGCTGCAATAATTATTAGGTTATAGATTCTTGTATTACATTTATAAGGCGCTTAAATTAAATAGTTTAAGTCTTTTTTTGAGTTTGAAATAATTTATCAGTAGATGCGGTATAAATTCACTTTGAAACTGGTCGACCAACTGCGGAATATTCTTCCGGTTAACTATCAGTTTGAGTTGGGTTCCTGGTTTTACCGCATGCTTAACAAAGAAGGTACGCCTGTTTATGACTATTTTTCATCCGCAGGTTATCTGAACAAGGATAAAACTTTCAGGAGTTTTGTATTT
This sequence comes from uncultured Tangfeifania sp., assembly GCA_964506325.1. Taxonomy (GTDB): domain Bacteria; phylum Bacteroidota; class Bacteroidia; order Bacteroidales; family Prolixibacteraceae; genus CAINVV01. The sequence goes on along the minus strand of CAZDLO010000020.1, from coordinate 7,339 downwards.
TCTCATCTTATGGTTCCGGACCGGAAGATAGAAGGAGACAGGTTACGTATACAATGCGGGAGTGTTAGCCTGATTTTCTCCTCAATCCCTGACCCCTTTCTTGTTTCGCTGTTTATTTCGAATTTTCAGGATAGCATGTTTATGCTTGGTGACAAATTATCGCAGGTCCCTTTCCATGTTGCCAAAGTTGAGATGGTACAGGAACCTGATTTTACGGATAAAATGACATTCCGAACACTCTCGCCGCTGCACCTTTCTGCTAAAATTCCCGGCAGGAAGAGTGAACTATATTTATCACCCGAAAGCGATTCCTATGCCAGGATTTTTTTTGAAAACCTTCAGCAGAAATATTCTTTGCTGTACGGGAAGGAACATCCTTACGACCCTGGCGCAGGAAAATTTAAATTGAGGTCAGATGTAACACAAAAGGGAATCACAATGAATTCAAGTACTCCCGGTCAAATAAAGCTTATAGGCTACCAGCTTCGCTTCAGGTTGCAAGCAGATCCAGAGCTCATCAGATCAGGATATTATCTTGGATTTGGGGAGCGAAATCATTTGGGGTTTGGGTGTTGCGAGAATTTATGACTGTAATTAAACCGATGGTTCTTATACAAATAGGGTAACATTTAAAAACGGCAAAAAGGTGTTTTCATTCTGAGCCGAGGTGTATTTCGATTTTTTAATATAATTAGCTGTTTAATAATAATTTATAAAATTTATTTCGCATGCAAACAGACAAATTTCTAAGGAATGGTTTTTTAGTCACATTATTGTTTTCAATATTTTCCCTGGGTGCCGGTGCCCAGCCGATAGTTCCGGACCCTGCTTTTCGCATCGGGAAGCTACCGAATGGAATGACTTATTACATCCGGCACAATGAAGAGCCCAAAGAGAGGGCAAGTTTTTATATAATCCAGAATGTCGGAGCAATACTTGAGAATGACAACCAGAATGGACTTGCTCACTTCCTTGAGCACATGGCCTTTAACGGCACCAAGAATTTCCCGGACAAAGGGATTCTCAACACTCTGGAAAAACATGGTGTTGCTTTTGGCCGCAATATCAATGCATACACCTCCTTCAGCGAAACAGTCTATAATCTAAGTGACGTTCCAGTTACCCATCCGGGCTTGGTAGATACATGCCTGCTTGTTTTGCATGACTGGTCGCACTATTTATTGCTTACTGACAAAGAAATAGACAATGAGCGCGGAGTTATTACAGAGGAATGGCGTACTCGCCGGAATGCAGGTTTCCGCATGCAAAGGGCCTTCTTTCCGGTATTGTTCAAGGATTCAAAATATGCAGAACGTGATGTGATCGGAGACTCTGCGATCATTAAGCACTTCAAATATGAGACCTTGCGCAAATTTTACCACGACTGGTACAGGACAGATCTCCAGTGTATTGCGATTGTTGGAGATGTCAATGTGGATGAAGTTGAGAAGACTGTAAAATCAATGTTCACTTCCATTCCGGCAGTAGAGAATCCTTTGCCCCGTGGTGAGGATAAAGTTCCCTTTCACAAGGAAACAAGGTTTGTTCAGGTCAAGGACAAAGAATCAACGCAGTACTCTGTTAGCATATACATCAAACATCCTGAACCCAATGCTGAGACAAAGGATATGGTGTATTATCGGGATCAGCGTGTAATTGAACTTTTTAACAGTATGCTGAGAGACAGGATAACGGAGCTTCTGCAGAAGGGAGTGCCTCCCTTTGTCAGTGGTAGTGTGGGGTATTTTGGACTGGTTAACGGTTGCAATGTCCTGGCAATTTCAACAACGGCAAAGCCTGATCAGGAGGACATAGCATTAAAAGCGATTTATACCGAAGCCCAGCGAGTTTTGAGGCATGGGTTTACGCAGGGAGAAGTCCAGCGTGCAAAAAGCAATATGCTGACCCAGATTGAAAATCAATGGAAACAGCGTGACAAAATCCAGAATGATAATTTTGTCAATGATATACAATCACATTTCCTGAGTAATGAACCACTCACATCGATCGATTTTGACTGGCAAATGGCGCAGAAAATCTTGCCGGGTATCACTGTGGATGAGATATCTGCCAAAGCTAAACAGTTGATTGTTCCTGAAAACAGGGTGATAATCGTAATGGGACCGGAAAAAGAGAATGCGATATTATTAACAGAACCGCAAGCACTTGCTATTTTAAAAGAAGTTGAAGGTTCTGAAATCCAGCCCTATGAGGATACTCAGGTTAGTTCCACATTGATAGACAAGCCCCTTAAAGGGTCAAAAATAGTAAAAACAACACCTCTTCCTCAGTTTGGCGCAGTAGAGTGGACGCTTGCCAACAATACAAAGGTTGTTTACAGATTGGCTGATTATGAAAAGGACAATGTAATGATCAATTGTATCAGTGCCGGTGGTCATTCATTGGTAACCCTTGACCAGTTGGCATCAGCCATGATGCTTCCTCAGTTTGCCGGAATGTTTGGGGTAGGTGATTTTGATGCAACCACGCTGAAAAAGATGCTTACGGGTAAAAATGTAAGTATGGGTGTCGGCCTTACCGAATTGAATGAAACTCTTTCCGGTTCTTCGGCACCAAAGGATTTTGAGACAATGATGCAATTGCTCTATCTCAGATTCGAAAATCCCAGGTTTGACAAAGAGGCGTTTCAGGCATTGAAAGGACGTTTTGCCGGTATGGTCGCCAGCATGGCCAACAATCCTCAAAAGATCATCAGCGATTCACTTCAGCTGATATTAAGCGAGCATAACAAACGGACTAAACTCACCACCCCTTCTCTTATTGAGGAGCTATCCATTGAGCAGATGGAAAAGATTTATCGGGAGAGAATTTCAGATGCCGGTGATTTCGTCTTTTTTATTGTCGGAAATCTGGAAGAGTCCAAAGTGAAGCCTTTGGTTGAAAAATATATAGGTTCACTGACAGACAGCCCCCGGAAGGAAAACTGGAAAGACAACAATGTCAATGGGCCTAAAGGTAAAACGGAAAAGCAGATAAAAATTCCGATGGAAGTCAATAAAGCTACCGTTGTTATTACTTACAACAAGCTCGCAGCTTATGATTCAAAGTCTAACCTTATTCTCAGCGTGTTGAAGGGTGTTCTTAATCTTCGATACATAGAAGAAGTTCGTGAAAAAGAAGGTGGAACTTATGGTGTAAGTGTAATGGCAAGTAATGAGCACTATCCGAAGTCCGAAAAAACCATTCAAATGATGTTTGATGCGGAACCTGAACGATCGGCTTACCTGAAATCAATTATTTACCGGGAAATTGACAAGATTGTTGCTAATGGCCCTACTGCAGAAGACCTTGATAAAGTGGTTAAAAACCTGCTTAAGGACAGGGAGCAGAATAAACTGCACAATGTTTACTGGATGGGAACGTTAACAGGATTCTACCAGCATAAAATCAACAATGATGATCCGGTGAATTTTGAAAACATCTTAAAAAATTTAACCATTGCAGAGGTTAAGAAATTTGCCTCGGATTTCTTTAAATCAGCAGACCTTGTGGATGTGGTATTCTTGCCATCCCTTAAACAACAAAAATAAATCCACTAATGAGATAACAAAAGGGTACCGGGCACAGGCCAGGTACCTTTTTTTTTGCCAGTCGGGTAAACAATCCGGTTATTTTGACCTGATTGCCTATGGAGTATTCAGATATAGTCGTTTTGTCGCTGGGTTTTCACTTTCCGGATTTTTGTGATTTTATTAGTAATTGACAATTTAGAATGGTAGATTTGATTTAGATTTTCCCGGTCACAGTCCGGGATAATTATATTAATTTGTAATTTTCGGAAAGGCTACTTTGTCAATTAATTGACATTTACGATTTAGTGCAAACGTTGGTAGTAGCCTTCGATTTTGGCCGCAATTTTATGCACGACTGTAGTTGGAAAACCGTTTGACGAAAGTATCAAAACAACATTTAGAAATTTTCTGAAATGACTGATTTAGAGAAAATTGAGGAATTTATCAAAACGGAAGGCAAATCTGTCTTTGTATTGAAAGACGGTAAGTTTAAAGATATTGATTTGCCAGGTGTTTATTTAAAAGGAGCTGATCTGGCGGCTTCCGACTTTGAGGGGGCCAACCTTTCACATGCAATTTTACTGGATGTGAATTTTGAAGGTGCCAATCTGCGGGGCGCTAATCTGGAAGGAGCAAACCTTGAAAATGCCAATCTGAGCAAAGCTGATCTCAGAAATTCTATAATGGTTTGTGCAGACCTTGAAGGGGCTAATCTTGAAGGGGCTAATCTTGAAGGAGCCAATCTTGAAGGAGCAATTATCGGAGATGCAAATCTTAAAAACGTCAACCTGCATGGTGTGTCCTTGGAGGGGGCCTATCTTAACGATGCTAATCTGCAGGGAGCCAACCTGTCTAATTCTAATCTGAGGAATGTGAACCTGAGGGGAGCTAATCTTGAAAACGCTGATCTGTCGCAGTCTGACTTATATTTTGTCAATCTCAGGGGTGCTAACCTTAAGGGTGCCAGGCTTCAGGGGACTAACCTTGAAGACTCGGACTTTAAAACTGCTGTGTTGTCAAAAGCATTTCTGGAGGGAGCGAACCTTTCCGGAGCTTATCTCCAGCGTGCAGACCTTACCGGAGCCAACCTTTCTGGTGCGAATCTGAAAGGTGCCAATCTACAGCGAGCCTGTGTTGTGGATGCAAATTTAAATGGAGCGAACCTGTTGGGAGCCCTACTCCGTAGTACTTATCTAAATGGGACAACCCTGCAAAATGCAAATTTGCAGGATGCGGATCTTAAGGGTGCAGATTTGGGTGAAGCCAGCCTTGAAGGAGCAAACCTGAATGGAGTCAGGTGGGGGAACACAAATCTGGAGTATATTTGTTTAAAGAATGCAGAACTGATGGGTGTCAATTTAAGTGGGGCCAACCTTCAGGGGGCCAACCTCCAGGGGGCCAACTTAAGCCTGTCAAATTTAAAAAGAACCAATTTGAAAGGATCTAACCTGGAAGGGGCTAATCTGCAAGGATCCAACCTACAGCGAGCAAATATTTCGGAAGCCAACCTGAAAGGAGCCAACCTAAGCGGAGCCAATCTGAAAGGGGCCAATCTAAAGGGCACATCCCTTTGGCTGGCCAACCTGAGTAATGCTAATTTTCAGTTATCTGTCCTCGTGGATACAAACCTTAGAGGTGCCAATTTGAGTTGCACCGATTTTCTTGGTGCGGACCTGGAAGGAGCAATACTTGAGAAATAAGTTCAGAAGGGGGGATCTATGAAATTGAAGTACTGTAAAGCATTGAACTGAAGCTTGATTTTTGACTGCCCCGATTCTTTAACCGGCCTTTGCTTTCCACAAAATCCTAGGTAGCAAAGATCTGTTCAATCAAAAGGCAGGAAGATAATGATCCTCCTGCCTTTCATCACATGAATCCAATACTACAAAACAATCAAATCTAACAACTAGCAAAATTCTAAATATTTTATTTCAACTTTTAGTTTATTGGTATTATGAGCATTATCCCGGATTTCTATCTGCCATTCCATTGAAAAATTAAACTATTCCGACTTATACAGGCTTTCTCCGAGAATTGCGTCTTTCATTCTCAGATAGGTTGCGGTAGCAATAAAGAAACCACAAAAGAGCATAAATGCTGATAAAAGGATGCCTTTCATTTCGGCATGCCAGTTTTCTATGTTATAGGCAATGTTCAGTGCCAGAATAATAAGGCCTAAAGGGATAATGTAATAAACCCAGAATTCACCCATGGTCTTCTTTATCATTTGCTTCAGGGTTATTTTCCTGTCGTTTCTTATTTCTTTTCCTGCATACGACAACTTCATCATTCCGAAGAATATTAATCCGACAACAATGAATTCAATTAGAGCTATCATGACTATTGGTTTAAAGATTGTTATTGTTTGTTTCGCAGTAATTTCAATGTGATGTAAGACTTTTTACAGTGCAACGATGATCTAAATTGGTTAAACACTTTCTGAACCGGGACTTATATTTGCAGGAATGCGTTGTGCAGCTGCAGTTGGGAAGCATTTGCCCTTTAAGGTTAATATTTGTTGTATTGTTCCTGAGTAATATATTCAGGGTTACTCGACAGAGCATCTCCTACAAGCCTGCTGCAGTAAATGGTTTTGAATTCATGATTCCCCTTGAATTTGAGATAGTACACAATCTCACCGTCTACTTTCTCCGCTCTTATGGCGCACTCTTCAAAATCGCTGTAGATGTACACCGGTTCTCTGCCTAATTTTCTTTGCAAGGTTCTGTTATCAATCTTCATGTCCAAACGATTATGACTTATTGTGAGTTTTTCATGGAAGTAAAAGTACGTTGCCGATTTTCAGGAAGGAATAGGGGAAATGATAAATAAGGGTTCGGAAATGCTGATTTTCCTGTAGGACAAACACCTACAAGTCAAAGAATATGCGTGGAAGTATATTCCCATACTAGGCTTCCCACATAATAATTTATGTGTCAGTAAGTCAAGTAAATAGAAATTTTCCAAGATTTTTTTGGCACATTTTTAATTGGCCATTGCAGTAGTGCAATTTATTACTAAGCACTAGTTCCGGGTACTGTGATCCATCAATATGCGTTATGATAAGTACCGCAAGGAATACCAGGGAATAAATGAACATAAAACCAGACCCAAATGGTTCTGGCACTCATCAAGATTTTTAGGACCAGATAAGCCTGCTTATAGCTATTTGCTTTTTTGTGATTTTTATCTAAGTTATTCGAGGCGGGACAAAACATTTAGGACCGGTAATTTGTTATGAAAGTGGACCTGGCTACCAGACGCCATTGGTACTGGGATTCTTTAGATAATTGTTGAGAGTATGGTGTAGAAAACGGTCTGATCAGAACCTGTTCCTACTTTTAGAGATGGCCGTACATTTTCCATGCTCAAGTTTTTTACTGCCAGTGCCGGTTCGCGAATTTTGCCTTAATCCGCGGGTCTTGCTTTTCCGCAGAAAAGGCCAGCTTAAAAACAATATCGTAGACCTTGGGTTGGTCGCATTGACAGGGATCTATGGTTTACTTGCTGTAAACCTGGTTCAGAACAAATTTTTCAAGTAAGCAGGGAAGGTTGATTCCGGGGCTTTTCATCTGAAATTCCAGAATTCATTTTTCAGTCCAGGCATAAAACAAATTGTTTTTATATACCTGGCCTGATCTAATTCATCTTTTTTGATATAGCACTATTAAAAGAAGGGCAGATAAAACTAGTTATGCATCTGAATTCCTGCAGTCGACCAATTGCGTATTATAGTATAGTGTGTGGTTACTATAATAGTCCCCAAAAATAGGGCCAACGGGTTAGTTAAAAAATCTTTTAATTTT
>CAZDLO010000019.1:0-45855 GCA_964506325.1 uncultured Tangfeifania sp. | reverse complement strand
CTCTTTGTTTGAAACAGTAATATCTACAGAAAGCCTTTAAAAAGGCAGGTCATCATTTTCGCCACCTTTTACCGGAATAAAATCATCTTCGATGAAGGGTGGAGGTACGAGGTCTCCGGCAGAGGAAATCTTCTCCATCCTTTCAATTTTGAAGGCATTGACGTTGTGGTACCATTTGCCATTGTACTCACGTCCTTCCAAACTGAAACTTACCTCTACTTCAGTATTTTTATCAGTTGGCCTGATCATCTCAGTCTTATCATTGAAAAGAGTAAAACAGATCTTCTTTGGAAACTGATCCTCCGGAACTTCCAAAACAAAATCCATTTTTTTCCATTCTCCCCTTGAACTGCTGCCAGTTTGAACCGGCAAAATTTCAACTATTTTTCCTTTTACTTTAAAACTCATAGCAATTTCAGTTTATGAAACAAAACCCGGAAGATGCATTCCATCGATTCCGGGTCTGGTTCCTGAGGTTATTCCTCAATATCAATAATTCGATAGTCTACTGTCCAGCCGGAGCAGCACCTGCAGCAGGAGTTGGTTCAATGCTGAGCAACGTAACTTCGAATATTAGCACTGAATTGGGCTTAATTTTTGGACCGGCAGCCTGCTCACCATAACCAAGTTCAGAAGGAATGAAAATTTTCCATTTTGAACCAACAGGCATCAATTGCAAAGCTTCAGTCCAACCTTTAATTACCTGTCCCAAACCGAATGTTACGGGCTCGCCGCGATCAACGGAACTGTCAAAAACAATACCGTCAACGGTTGTTCCATGGTAGTCTACCTTTACTGTATTTTCTGCAGCAGGTTTTGGTCCGTTACCTTCCTTAATAATTTCATACTGAAGTCCGGAAGCAGTGGTAACCACACCTGTACGCTTCCCGTTTTCAGCTAAGAATTTCTGACCGGCCTCCTTATTTTTTACACCTTCCATAGACTGTGCTTTTACGAAATATCCCTGTGTAATTGCACCGGCATTGGAGGCAGAAATAAGCCCGGAGTCACCTTTCATGATTGTAGCAAATGCTTTCAGAATAATTTGCTGATCAAGTTCTTTACCACCTGGTGCACCCGGCAGATTTTTCCTGATGTTGTTACCTAAGTCAACGCCTATTGCATAGGCAGCTGAATCGGCCTGTGTCTTGAGCGTAACTTTCTGTGAGTTGGAAGTGTTGCATGATGCCAGAACAACTGCGCCGGCCACCATTACGAGAAGTAAATTCTTAATTTGCATAACAGTTTCTATAAATAATTGAATGATTATTCTAAAAGGTGCGAAGATAACTATTTTTCGATAAATTCATCTTTTAATGGTTTGTTTTTTAAGATCAAAGATATCAACAGTATGTCCGGTTTACCGATAGGAAGACGCAGCCAGTCAACTTTGGGAACCGACTGCAGGAAATATGTTACCAATGTTAGGAATTCCTGATTATTGGTACGGTTTTAACAATCTGTCGAATCCAGGAGTATAATATATCGTAAACCCGCCACTTGAATCGTCACTGATAAAATATGCTTCCAGTTCAGGATGTTTTGCCAGAAATTCTTTGGATTTCTGCAACCCCATCACCATGAATGCCGTGGCAAAGGCATCCGCAGTTATGCAATCGGGCGCCAGCACAGATACGCTCAGCAAATTATGCCTTACCGGATAACCTGTGTACGGATCGATGGTGTGAGAATATCTTACACCGTTTTCCTCATAATATTTGCGGTAACTTCCGGAAGTAGAAATTGCCTTGTTCTCAAGCGAAAGGATTGCCTGAATTTTTCTTTCATCCTCAGCACTTTTAGCCGGCATTTCGATAGCGACACTCCATAATCTCCCATCAGGCTTACATCCCTTTCCCAGTACCTCTCCTCCAACATCAATGAGGTAATTTTTGATCCCTTTGGAGTCAAAGAACTGACCCAGCCAGTCGGAGGTATAACCCTGCGCAATAGCATCAAAATCAATATGCATACGAGAATCTGACTTAATAAGATGACCCTTTGAAAGTTTTACCTTTTGGTAACCTATCAAAGGCAGAAGCGAATCTACCATCGCCTGGTCCATTTTTTCCCGCTTTGAAAAGCCAAATCCCCAGGCATTCACCAAAGGACCAACAGTAATATCAAACGCCCCGGCGGTCAAGGCGGAAACATCCATTCCTTTCCTGAAGATTGTTTCAAATATATCATCTGCCACTGCTGATGTATCATTCCTGTTCAGCCTGGACAACAATGAACCTGGCACATAACTTGACACAGACTGGTCAAAATGGCTGAAAAGGGAATCCACTGCAGGTTGCAAATTCTCGCTACTACCAGAATAATAAGTTATTGAATAGTAAGTACCTTGCGCAGCACCGGTAATTTTATACGGCTTGAGTTCCTTTCCTCCCTTACAGGAGGTCAAGAAGGTTAAAATGAGAATCCGGAACATCAAACTGATCCTAAACCTCCCATCAAATACAAATATTTCCATTGTCACTCACAATTAAAGTTTTATGGCCCTTATCATCTCCCTTTTCCCCGGAGGTCCAGGTATCCGTTCTACCTTGAATCCAATAGACTGTAGTATCCGCCTGACATTTCCCTTTGCGCAGTAGGTTACTAATATACTGTTATCATTCATTTTCTGATAAATACCTTCAAAAACAGCCCTGGACCAAAGCTCAGGTTGTTTATCGGGAGAAAAGGCATCAAAATAGACAACGTCAAACTGGGGCAGGTTTTCACTGTTCCAGCTTAACAGATCGGCGTGGATCTTGTGCAGAATAAACTGAGAAGTAATCCTGACATCACAGTTCCAGGGCGATTCATGAAGCAAGGAAAACATGCTCAAATGATCCTCCAAATTCCCTTCACCGTAGTTCAGGTTTCTCCAAACCTCTGCATCCAGCGGATATTTATCAAGGGAAAAATACTTCACAAATTTAACCGAATCAGAACAGGCTAAAAGAGTGAGGAAACAATTTAAACCGGAACCGAATCCAATTTCAAGGATACTGATTTCCTGTGAATTGCACTGATTATAACCTGCATCAATAAATACGTGGAGTGACTCCTGAACTGCACCGAAAGTTGAATGGTAATGTTCGTCGAGTTCTCCCAGGTACAATGTTTGGGAACCGTCGAGTGTCCTGACTATATCAATTTTCATTGTCGCCATCAGCTTTTGTGTCAAATAAATCCTGCCTTAACCTGGTAGGCAAAAGCCTGATAAAATGTATCTTTTGCCTTTGTGAAGGAATGTAATGGGGGTGGTTTTTCATGATAAAATAAAACCAGGTAAATAATACCATTCCTTTCAGAACGGAAGTCAGGGTAATGCTCCACCATACACCTGCAACCCCGAAAATTTGAGGTTGGGAGAGAAAAAGGGCCAGAGGAATGCGCAAACCGGTAAGAGTTATCCCTACCAGGGAAGGCGGAATGGTCCTTCCTATCCCGTTGAAAACACCGCCGGTGGTAATTTCAATGCACATAAAGAACTGCGAAATCGCAAGTATTGATAAATATCTTATTCCCAGAAGTATAGCATCCTCCTCCCGAAGAAATAAAGTAAATATTTCCCTTCCAAAAAAGACAAAGCAAAGAGTTACAACCACACCAATCGCACCACTTATCGAAATTGTAGTGAAGAATCCCTTGAAGATTCTGTCCCAGCGGTTGTTCCCAAAATTCTGACCTGTAAATACCCCCAGTGCGGTAGAAAACCCACCTGCTGTCATCCAGCTAAGAGCTTCTATTTGAGCACCAATACTTTGCACTGCAATTGGCATTGATCCCCATGGTGCAATAATCCTCGCCAATGCCATTGCGAAAGATGCAAACAGCACACTGTGCAGCGCAACCGGAATTCCCAGTTTGAATATTTTTTTAAAATAGGAGAATTCAAAGGTAAGTTTCAACCTGATTTTACCAATTGCACTTCTACCTTTTCCAATAGTTATCAAAAAAACAATAAGCACCAGTGACTGGGAGATAACTGTAGCCAAAGCTGACCCATCAGAACCAAGTTCCGGAAATGGGCCAATGCCAAATATAAGCAATGGATTTATTATCACATTGGCCAACAATCCAATGGCGTTAATACGGAATGGCAACTTTGAATTACCTGTCCCATTGATGATACCTGTAAAAGTAGGATTTGAGTAATAAAGAAGCGACCCGGCGGAGATGATTCTGATATAGGATATGGCTGATTTTTCAACGCTGCTGTTCTCAATCCGGAAGAAAGACACCAATTCAGGGGCAAACAGGAAGGTAATAAGTCCATAAACTGCGGACAGGATAAGAACAAGTGTAACTGCATTTGTGGCAAAATGCGCTGCCTTTGCCTTATCCCTGGCACCAAGAGACTGGGATACGCCCACTTCCGCACCAATCCTTCCAATCAGCATGATTGAAACACCCAGCCAGGTAAAATAGGAGGCAATGCCAACAGATGCCACTGCCTCGCTGCCCACCCTGCCCAGCCAAAGCATATCTGTCAGGTTGTATGCCATCTGGATGAAGGAAGTGCCTAAGATAGGCAACGTCAGTCGAACAATCTGGCTTGTAATCGGGCCTTCTGTGAGGTTCTTGATATTCATACAAAAATTGGCTGAAGTACTTTAATTGCCTCAAAAACCGGAATTTTGCCGCCAATGCATAGAACTGACTTATCTTCCGGCAATTTAAAAGCCCGTGGTCCTTTATCCGCAACGAAAGTAAAGCGAAAAAAATTAATTTTACTACTTAGAAAATAAAACATTTATAAGTTCAGCAATGCTTGTCCGTCTGTATGATGACAACCCAAACCCAAAGGAGGTGGATCGCATAGTAGAGATGCTACGGGATGGTGCAGTAATAATTTTCCCTACTGATACCATCTATGGAATTGGTTGCGATATAACCAAATCCAAAGCTGTCGAACGGGTAGCCAGGATCAAGAATGTAAAACCTGAAAAAGCAGATTTTTCATTCATACTGTACGATTTAAGCCAGATCTCCGACTATTGCAGACCATTCCCCAATGGAATTTTCAAACTTCTGAAAAAGAATCTTCCGGGTCCGTTTACTTTTCTATTACAGGCAAATTCAAATGTTCCCAAACTATTTAAAAACTCCAAGAAAAATATTGGCATCAGGATTCCCGGCAATAATATTATCCGGACAATTGTCAGGGAACTGGGTAATCCCGTATTATCCACCTCAGTCCACCACGACGATGTAGTGTTGGAATACATTACTGATCCTGAACTTATTGAAGAAAAATATGGAATCCAGGTTGATCTCGTTATTGATGGAGGATATGGGGATAACAATCCTTCTACCATTGTTGACTGCACTACAGGGGAGGCAGAAATTATCAGGCAGGGGAAAGGAATTCTCCTTGAATAATTTCAACTTGAATAGAACCAGTAAACCATTCAATCAGTCAGAAAAACCTTAATCATTGCCGTAGAAATAATTACAGGAGATTTTTTGCGGATAATCAAATATTCGTGAAGAAAATGACAACAATACTGCCCGGTTCATATTGAAGATCTTCGATCCGGGAAGGGATTCAATCGCCTGCAATGGATTACCCTCGCTTTTATAAAGTATTATTCCGCAATTCTTAAAATAAAGCAAATCTGTATTAACCTCCTTGTCGTTTCGCAACCAGGCCAGATCCAGTCGGGACGACCGCTGTTTCACTGTATCAGGTCCCTGTTGCGGTTGTACAAAAATATTGAATCCATTGTAGCAAATATGATTACCTGCAACACTGAAACAGCTGTTTGCCATTTTCAGTGAATCGTTCAGCCTATGAAATTCTCTTTCCCTGATACCTCTACCCTCAAAATAGGGATTCATCTGATATCCCAGTTTCTCTTCTGAAATGTTATATGAATCATAAAGAACGACTGTACGCCGGCCGTTTGTCAGGGCTAGAGCCCTGGTTTGAGGGATATTAAAAAATATGATCTCTTCCCTGGAAAGCTGCCGATACTCTCCAATTCCGGCAGAAATGACCAGTAGAATTGCAGATATCAGCATACCCGCCATTGGTAACCATTTTCGATGCCTGTGGTATTGCCACAACAAAAAAACTGCAACAACCATAAGAACCATCTGAAAAATAGTGGGATATATTCCGCTGATCACTGAATAAGGGAGTTTATCCACCAGCCGGACTGTCAAAATCACAAGGTCAGCAGACCAATTCAATACCAATCCTGCCATGGAAGCCAGAAAACCTGAAAATAAGGAAATGAACAAAAGTGCCACAGAGAGATAGAGGATGATCGTTACCACCGGAACGACAATCAGGTTGGCCAGCCAGAAATATACAGGAAACTGGTGGAAATAAACGAGTGTAAACGGCAGGGTTCCAGCCTGGGCTGCAAAAGTCACGGAAAGCAGCAGCCACATCTTGTCTGCGAGCAGGTTTCTGAAATAAAGCCGTTTATAAAGAATTGGCTGAATGACAACAATAGACAGCAATGCGGCATAAGAAAGCTGAAAACCAACATCACGGATAATGGCAGGATCAGACACTATTAAAATGAATGATGACACACACAGTGAATTGAAAATATTCGAATTTCTTCGCAGCCCGGTACCAATTATTACAAATGAGAACATTACAGCCGCCCTTAGTATGGAAGCAGACATACCTGCGATAATGGTATAACTCCATATCCCGGAGATCATCAGGAAGGTGTGGATGACAGAACCTGTCCGGCCTGATTTAAGAAAACGAAAAAGAAAATCCAATACAACGTAAATGAGTCCGACATTCATTCCCGAAACAGCCAGAACGTGTATGACTCCGGTGTTAGTAAATGACCGGATGGTTTCCTTGTCAACATCATCCCTGGCTCCAAATGAGATGGATCCGATGAGCCGGACATTGTCGGGTTTGATCCCGTAACTGCCAAGGCGTTCAATTAACAATCTCCTGAAGATCAACGCTCTGTGAAAGATTTGCAGGTGCTCACGGTTTTCTGAAATAGAATATTTTCCTTCCTTCAGAAAAATCCGGTATCCTATTCCCTTATCCTTCAAATATCCCTGGTAATCAAACTCAAAAGGATTGCCTGCATTGACTATCATTTCTGGTTTACCATCAAACAAAAGTTTGCTTCCCGGGCTGGCATTGGATGCCATTGCGGTTTTTGGCAGATATACCAGAATCTTCAGGGAAGAATTGATCATCCGGCCGGTCAGCTGCAGGGTTTTCTCCTTTTCCCTGGGGTAATCATCCAATATTATGCTGTATGAATCTTCCTGAAGAACCGGGAAAACCAGGCTTTCCTGCTTCACCCGAATAGCACCCAGGCTAAAGACAATGAACATAAAGAGAAGGGTCCAGACAGGCTGGAAATAAAAGGATCCTTCCCTGAACCAAAGCAGGAAGAGAATTATAATCAGTACAATCAGGTAAAATGTGGCAGGACTAAAAAGATTACCTGGAAACGGCACAATGACCCCCAGTAACAGGGGAAAAAGCAACCGTAAAAAAGGAGCGACAGAAAAGAGGGAGCCGGAACGAAGCATGTGAATGGCAATTCACATCAAGTTAAGGCATTCCATCGGAAAAATGAAGTAAAGTAGCGGTATCTATTAAAAAGAACTGTCAGATCCTGGGAATTTTTATGCGGTAGGTGGCTGTTGTAATCCCTTTGGATATCTCCAACAGTTTACGCTTCAACAACCTTCTTTTCAAAGGTGAACAATGATCAGTAAACATTACTCCGTCGATATGATCATACTCATGCTGAAGAACCCTGGCAGTATAGCCTGAATAGGTTTCATCGTGCGCAATTCCTTCAACATCAAGGTATTGAATCCGAATGAAATTTTTACGGTACACCTCCTCATGGATCCCCGGAATGCTGAGGCACCCCTCCTCCATGAGCTCCTGGTCACCACTTTTTTCAACAATATGTACATTGATAAAGGCTCTCCTGAAATCGATGAGAGATGCTTCATCCTTGCTCAATGGTGTGAGGTCTACAACGAACAGGCGGATCGAAAGCCCGATCTGAGGTGCGGCAAGCCCAACCCCCTCCGCATTATACATCGTTTCAAACATATTCTCTATAAGCTCGTTAAGACCCTCATAATTAAGATCAATGTCTTCGGCTACCTTTCGTAACACCGGATCCCCATATACTGAAATAGGTAAAATCATAAACTGTTGTACTTTTTTTGTTCAAGAAAGGATTGAAGGAGAATTGTTGCACTAACTCCATCAACGGTACTTTTATTCCTTCTCTGCATTTTTGACAAACCGGCATCAATCATGGACTGAAATGCCATTCTTGAGGTGTATCTTTCGTCGACCTGCCTGATCTCAATCCCATATTTTTTCTGAAACCCCTGGATAAAAGGATTGATATACCTTAATGCTTCCGAGGGCTGGTTGTTCAGCTGAACAGGATATCCAATCAGAACCAGGTCGACCGGTTCCTTCGAAAAATAATCATCCAAAAACATCCAGATCCTGTTAGAATCTACTGTTTCGAGTCGAGTGGCAATAAGTTGCAACGGATCAGTAACGGCCACTCCTACCCTCTTCTTGCCGAAATCTATAGCCATTACCCTTCCCATTCAATAATTATTAATTCCCGGTAAAGATAATGGTTTACAAAATCTTAAAAAAATAGAGCTACAGATCACAAAAAATTAATATTATTTAAGAAACAATTAACACAAGGAAACGTTTTGTGTGTAAAACGTTTCCTATATTCGCACCTTGAAATATTAAAGTCAATAAGTAGAAATGGATAATTCTGTTGAGCAAAAAGATCGGTTCGGAGAGTTGGTAGGCCCAATCAAGGAACTGTTCTATTCCTATGGTTTAAAGAACCTTAGCATGGATGAATTAAGCCGCCGGCTGGGTATCTCAAAAAAAACACTTTATACCTATGTTAAAAGCAAGGAGGAACTTATTGAACGCGTTCTCATCAATGAGGAGTCGGCACTTTTAAGAAAAAGAGCTGATATTGACAAACTACCTGTTAATGCCATTGAAAAACTCCTGATAATCAGCCAAGCGATTCATGAAGAGATGAAACGTTACAATCCTATGTTGCTATTTGAAATGGAGAAGTATTTCCACCAGATCTTTGAATCCTTTGCAGAAAAAAAACGCAAATACGTATTTGAAGGGATGAAACGCAACATACGTCAGGGTATTGAGGAAAATATCTACAGGGACGACATAAATGTAGACCTGGTAGCTACAATATACCTCAACAGTTTCATAGAACTGCACAATTCTGAAGTATGCAAGATGCTGGATATAAACTTCGTACAACTTTTTGAGGTTTTGTTTGAAAACCACATCAGGGCCATTTCAACGCCGGATGGCCTTGCTTACTTTGAATCCAGGAAAAAAGAAATAATAGAATATATTAACACCATAAAAAAGTAATATCTATGTCATTTTCAAAACGTTATATAACAATGACGATCATTTCCCTGCTAACGTTGGGAAATTTAAGAGGCAATGCCCAGGATACGCTCCGAATCTCATTACAGGAAGCCAGACGAATTGCATTAGAAAACAACACACTTGTCAGAAATTCGGCACTGGATATGGAAATTGCCCGGAAGAAAATCTGGGAAACCACAGCCATCGGACTTCCGCATGTAGACACAAAATCAGTTTATTCTTATCTCCCGGTAGTGCCTACACTGCCTCCTGGGACTATGGGTCCCGGTACTCCTGCCATTGAACTGGGAGTAAAAAACAATGTCACGTTTGACCTGAGTGCATCGCAGTTGATTTTCAACGGTTCTTATCTCGTTGGACTGAAAGCGATGAAGACGCTTTACCAGCAGACAGATGAAAACAACGAAAAAGTCCTCCTCGATGTGAATGAATCTGTAATCAATACCTATTACCTAATCCTTGTCGGGGAATCAAGCCTTGCCAACCTCCGTAAAAACCTGGAGAATGTCCAAAAAACGACCATTGAAATAACAGAGATTAACAAACAGGGATTTATTGAAAAAACAGACGTTGATCAACTGGAACTTACCGCCAACAACCTGAAAAATGCAATCAACCAGGTGCAGGGCAACCTCGATGTAGCCAACAGGCTATTTAAGATCATTCTCGGACTGGAACTCAATGCCCGGGTTCTATTGACAGATCAGCTGGATTCAGGTAATTATACACTGCCGGCAACAGTTAACTCATTGATTGATGAGCCCTTTAACATTGAAAAAAACATAGATTACAGGTTGATAAAGACCCTGTCAACTTTGTCTACACTGGAGTACAAAAATGCCATTGCAGCCTATATGCCTGTTATTGCGGGTTTCTGGACACATTCAGAAAAATCAAACAAGCCTTCCTTTGATTTTAGCATGAAGGATATTCTTGGTATCAGTATGACAATGCCAATTTTCAGCAGTGGTCAGAGAATGGCAGTAGTATCCCAAAAAAAACTGAACATTGAAAAATTAAACAACACCAGGAAATTTGTATACAATAACCTGATAATGCAGGCAGATCAGTATCAGACAGACCTGAAACTGAAATATGAGAAATTTGAAATTCAAAAAAAGAACCTGACTCTCTCAGATGAGATCTACCTGCGTACTTTGGAAAAATACAAAAACGGGGTATCCACCAGCATCGATCTCACAACCACGCAGAATCAATATCTCTCGAGTCTGACAAATTACTACCAGAGTATTTACGATCTGGCAACAGCAAAGACAAAACTTGAAAAATTATACAATATCAACCAGGAAATAAGCAAATAACAAAATAACAATACATTAAAATGAAAAACGCATTGTACACAATGGCTATTGTTGCCACGCTGGTAGCCTGCAATCAGAGTAAAGACAAAAAGGCAGAACTGGAAAAATTGAAAACCGAACACGAAATTCTTAGTACCAAAATTTCAAAACTTGAGTCTGAAATCAACCCTGATCAGCAAAAGTCCGAAAAAGCCTTGCCGGTAAAAGTCAAAACAGTTGAAACAACAACATTCAATCATTTTGTTGAAATCCAGGGAGTTGTGGATGGAGACCAGAACGTTTCAGTAAGTCCTCAGATGGCAGGTGTTGTTACCAATGTTTATGTGAGGGAAGGTTCTGTCGTCAAGAAGGGCCAGATCCTTGCCACACTGGATGCCCAGGTGTTGAAGCAATCGGTTGAGGAGGTGGAAACCCAGCTTGAAATGGCCTCAATTATCTATGAAAAACAGAAAAATTTGTGGGACAAGAAAATTGGAAGCGAAGTGCAATTCCTCCAGTCCAGGAGTACAAAGGAATCACTGGAAAAACGTATCAAGACCTTACAGGAGCAGATATCCATGGCAAATATTGTATCTCCGATAAACGGATCTGTAGAAAGTGTTCCGCTGAAAGTCGGGCAACTGGCCTCCCCCGGCCTGCCGACATCAGCCATCCGTGTCATCAATATGTCTACTGCAAAAATTACCGCTGAAATCTCTGAGAACTTCACTTCAAGGATAAAGAATGGAAACCAGGCATTCGTCAGGTTTCCAGACCTAGGCCAGGAAATTGAGACAAAGCTGAGTTTCACCAGCCGCTTCATTGATCCCTCCAACCGCACCTTCAAGGTTGAATGCAGGTTTTCTTCCAACAAGACCGAACTGCGGGCCAATATGATCGCATATGTAAAAATCAAGGACTATGTAAGTGATTCATCCATCGTCCTGCCTGTTAATATAATACAGACCAACAGGGATAGCAAATTTGTCTATGTAGTCTCAAAAAATGGGGGGTCAGACGTCGCGGTACGCAAAAACATTGTTACCGGAATGGAATACAACGGTGAAACTGAGGTTACCTCAGGGCTCAGCGTTGGAGATCAGGTAATAACTGCCGGTTTCCAAAACCTCAAAGAAGGGTCATTGGTAATATTATAACTGACAAAATAAGATATCATGTCAAAAGATAAGTTTTTTATTAAAGAATTTTTTGCCACAAGCTGGGCGGTTGATAACAAGACGAGTGTGTATGTACTTGCCTTAATTATCTCCGTACTTGGTTTGCTGAATTATTACAGGATTCCCAAGGAACAGTTTCCGGAAGTGATAATCCCTTATATTATAGTCAATTCCCCGTATCCCGGAACCTCTCCCGTAGATATTGAAAACCTGATTACCAGACCCATTGAAAAGCAGCTGAAATCAATTGCTGATGTAAAGAAAATCACCAGCAATTCTGTGCAGGATTTCTCCTCCATCGTGGTTGAATTCTATCCCAATATCGCCGTTGAAACTGCCAAACAGCGGGTCAGGGATGCTGTTGATAAATCAAAAAAGGATTTACCCAATGATTTGCCGGATCAGCCGCAGATATTGGATATTAACCTTGCTGAATTTCCTGTTATGTACATCAATATTTCCGGAAATTATGACCTGGATAAACTCAAAAAATTTGCAGATATCGTTCAGGACAAAGTTGAAGGTGTGAAGGAAATTACCCGTGTCGACATCGTTGGAGCCCTGGAACGCGAAATTCAGATCAATGCTGACATATTCAAAATGCAGGCGGCCAGGGTCACATTTACCGATATTGAGAGTGCTGTTGCCCGGGAAAATATAACTATTTCGGGCGGTACGCTGACACTGAACGGAACCAAGAATTCGGTACGGTTAAAAGGACAATTTGAAACGGTACAGAACGTCCGTGATATTATAGTTCATGCATCAGGCGGCGCCTATGTCAAGCTGAGCGATATCGCTGAAGTAAAGGACGACTTCAAGGATCAGGAGAGTTTTTCCCGCCTGGACGGAAAAAATGTCATAACTCTGAATGTCATCAAAAAGGCCGGAACAAACCTGCTCGAAGCGTCAGACCAGATCAAGGAAATTGTTGCAAGTGTCAAAGGAAAAGAACTTCCGGAAGATATAACCATGACGATTTCAGGAGACCAGAGTGTTATGACCCGCAATACGCTGGAAGAACTTAACAACACCATCATCATTGGATTTATACTTGTCACCATTGTCCTGATGTTTTTCATGGGATTCACCAATGCCTTTTTCGTTGGGTTATCCGTGCCGCTATCTATGGCCATTGCTTACCTGGTTATTCCAAACATCGGTTTTACCATGAACATGATCGTCATGTTCGCCTTTATCTTCGCACTGGGAATTGTAGTAGATGATGCGATTGTTGTCATCGAAAACACCCACCGGATGCACCGGACCCACCCTGACATCAGGGTGGCAGCCAAACTGGCTGCCGGCGAAGTGTTTTTACCGATACTCTCAGGAACTCTTACCACACTTGCACCCTTCTTCCCCCTGGCATTCTGGCCCGGAATTGTGGGGCAGTTCATGCACTATCTTCCCGTCACATTGATAATTACACTGTTTGCCTCGCTGTTTGTAGCCTACATTTTCAATCCGGTTTTCGCAGTGTCCTTTATGGCCCACGAATTCGATGGCGAAGACAAGAATGAATGGAAGAAAACAAAGAAGATCCTGCTAGGATTCTTTGGTCTGGCTGTTATATTCTATCTTTTCAAATCATTCGGGATAGGCAACTTCATTGTATTTGCCATTCTTATGGTCTTCTTTTACCATTATGCGATCAGGTTCTGGATAAAATCCTTCCAGGAGGTTTTATGGCCCAAAATGATGGCTGCCTACGAGCGCCAACTGAGATGGGTATTGTATGGTTTCCGTCCTTTGTGGATGCTTGGCGCTATGACCGCCCTGTTCATCTTTACCATAATCCTGACTGGCATCGTAAAACCAACTGTATTGTTTTTCCCGAACAGTGATCCCAACAACGTATTGGTTTACGTAAAGATGCCGGGAGGAACTGATCAGAACGTAACCGACAGTGTGACCAGAATTGCCGAGAGAAGGGTATACCAGGCTATCGGGCAGCATAATCCTGATGTCGAATCCGTCATATCAAATATCACGATCGGCGCTGAAGAGGAAGGCTTCGCAAGTGCAGGCAAACCTTACAACAAAGGAAAGATCTCTGTCAATTTTGTTGAAAGCAAAGCCAGGACAACCGGAATTAACACCACGCAATACATGGAGAAAATCCGGGAATCCGTTGGTGATATAGCCGGAGCTGAGATAACCGTCGGAAAAACCAAAATGGGACCACCGACCGGTAAGCCGATCAATATTGAAGTTACAAGTGAGAACATGGAGAACCTTGTTGCAGATGCTTACGGTTTCCGAAGCTACCTGGATTCCTTAAATATACCCGGAGTGGAAGAGTTGAAAACCGACTTTGAACTCAATTCACCCGAAATAATGATCGACATCAACCGGGACAGAGCCCAGCGGGCTGGTCTTTCTACAGGCCAGATCGGTTTGGAACTCCGAACAGCACTATTCGGCAAAGAAATCTCCAAATACAAGGAGGATGAGGATGAGTACCCTATCACGCTGCGGTACAATAAGCTGACCAGGGAAAATATCAACTCCCTTATCAACCTTGTAATAACCTACAGGGATATGAACTCGGGACAATTAAGAACCATCCCCTTGTCCACGGTTGCCTCGATCCATTACTCCAGTTCTTATGCCGGCATCAAACGCCTCGATCAAAAAAGGGTCATTACCATATATTCCAATGTCCTGACAGGCTATTCCCCCAATGATATAGTGCCCAAAATCAAGGCATTTGCAAAAAACTATCCCTTGCATAATGGTACTTCCGTCAAACTTACCGGGGAACAGGAAGACCAGGCCGAAACGGCTGGATTCCTGGCAACTGCCATGATCATCGCGCTTGGTATGATTTTCTTTATCCTGATTACACAGTTTGGTTCTATCAGCAAAACCATCATCATCCTTAGTGAGGTAATATTCAGTATTATCGGGGTTTTGCTTGGAGTAATAATCTTCCGCCAGGATCTGGTGATCATGATGACCGGACTTGGCGTTGTTGCATTGGGAGGTATTGTTGTCCGAAATGGTATCCTGATTGTTGAATTCATTGATGAAATGAAAAAACGTGGTTTAAAAACGAGGGAGGCCATCGTTCAGGCAGGGAAAACCAGGATTACCCCGGTAATTCTTACTGCCTCTGCCACCATCCTCGGACTTGTGCCTCTGGCAGTGGGATTGAATATCAATTTTGAGACCCTTTTTACCCACTTCAATCCGCATCTGTACGTGGGAGGTGACAATGTTGCCTTCTGGGGACCACTTTCCTGGACAATCATATTTGGACTGAGTTTTGCCACGTTCCTCACGTTGTTGTTCGTTCCTGCATTGTATTACATGGATTATGTCATCCGCCTTAAATACCGAAGGAGAAAAAATCTGAAAAAGATACTGGAAGCCAAAGCTTAAAAGGTTATTATTACCATTAAAAAATGGGGATTCTGAAAAGAGTCCCCATTTTTTTTTATTCTTTTGTGATTGCTTATATTTCTGATTACAAATAAAACAAATTACCCGGTATGAGACGTTCCATTGTTTTCATTGCTCTATTCTTGTTGTTTGCAACACCACAGTTCGGACAAACAAAAAACCCATCCCGGGAAAACACACTGATCGTAAAAGGTATCGCAATTCTGAAACAAACGCCTGAAATCCTCTCCGCAAAAATCACAATCAAAGAATCGTCTGAAAAATACAATCAGTGCCAGGAAAAATTGGTACGGGCCATTGATCAGGCTAACAGAGTATTCGTGAAAAATGGAATCGGTAAAAAAACGATACAGATCAGCGACCTTAACATATCAGAAAAAAAAGATTATTTGCCGGATGGAGGCATCAAGACAAGTTTTGAAGGGACCTCCACACTACTGATCGAAAATTCCTTCTCTGCTGAATATTCAAAAAAAATGTTGTCTGCACTTCAAAATGACTCTTTATCAATGTTATACAACCTTGATTTCATTCTTTCAGAGACTCAGAAAAAGGAATTAAGGCAAAAGGCGATTGCCAACGCTGTGGCCGATGCCAGGGAAAAAGCTGAGGCTATAGCTGCTGCCTCAAATGTCAGGTTACTGAATATCAAGTCCATCAACTTTACAGACGACGAAATGGGCCGGTTCTACGAATCAGACCTGGTGCAGGAAAATGTATTGTTTGCCCGTGAAAACGCTTTTAGCAAAGCCGGTTCGCAACTTCCTGTCATAGATTTCAATCCAAAAGAGATAGGAATAAAAAAATCTGTAACCATTGAGTGGTGGATAGAGGATGTTAAGTGATGGATTTCAAAACCTTTTAATCAGGCTGCCATAGACCTGGTGGTACTTGTTCTCCTTCTCAAAAGTACCTTCATAACTGACTGAAAAAGAAAATTTACGGGTGAATTGCACTGAAAGATCAGTCCCGGCAATATGCTCCAGTAGCTTAGCCTGTGAAGTCACATAAGTATAATCCACATACCTGTAATTAAGGCTCCAGTTCAATTTGCCGTTCACAAATCCCTTATCAAATCTCAGACCATAAATCTTCCCTTCCACATAACTGGTTTGAAGGGCATTAACTGTTAAGGAAGCAGAAGCATCGAGCCATGGCAACCGGGAATATGTAAGATAACCATTCACATTTTTTGTCGGTTTGCTGTCTCCCTGGCGATCCCAGTAGCTTGAGGAGATACCCGTACTCAGGTAGGTAATTGGCCTGTAGTTGATCCTGAGCATAACGCCTTGCCTGGTTGCATCTTCAAGCATTACATCAATATAATTCTTGAAGGTTTCATAGTAGATTATATTACGACGGTTATCATACGAACCTGAAATGGACATTTTACCTGAAATACGATAATTTAACAACATGTACAGACTTGTCAATGAGGGTTCATTGACCGGTACGCCATCCAACATTTTATAAAGATCAATCTCCGAAGAAACAAAGAGGTTCAGGTTCTTCAGAATGGAATTATCATGTTGAAAATACAGGAATCTTCTGTCAGTATTCCCCGCATTGGTTTGATTAAAACCTGCCAGCGAAGTTTGCATGATTCCATTGGTATTCTTCAAAACATGACCAATAAATGCTCCATATTCCAACAGGTTTTTATTGAAGCTGTAGTTAGTATAATCAGGACGAAAACCTGCCACAGCACCCCAGTAAAAGTGCTTAAGGTTCATTTCGTACTGCATTCCGTCTATGGCACCAAGACTGGAAATTTTGGAATTTATTTTCCTCCCCAACCAGATAGTTGAATTCTCCCCTGCTTCATATTTCAGGTTCAGATCGTATATTTTCAAACCACTGTAGACATTTTCCCTGATAGATGCCCAGTCATCCAGCCTGTGAGAAAAAGAAACATAGGAATCCAGTGAAATGCGCGAATTCGACACATTGGAAGCATTCAATGAAAAAATGTACCTCAACCGGGTGTTGTTTCCTGAAGCCAGATTTGACATATTGGTATAGGAAGAAACCTGAATTCGTCCGTCAATCCGTTCTTTGCGGAGCGGGACAATATTTTTCAGTCTATTCCCGGTTGTACCTGAACTGTCTGCAACAGCCTTAACCTTTTGTTCCTGTTGAACTGAATTTTCCTCCACAGCATCCGCCCTGGAGACCAACGCAATAACTTTATCTCCGGTTTTAAGTTTTTCCTCTCCTGTGGATTTTCCGACACAGGAAATGGAAGATACATTTTCTACAAGCATCACAGGAACCAGGGAATTGTTTTTCCTGGTATAGATTTTGTCTCCTGGTTTTATCCCTTTGGCAGAATTAAATTTCAGGTAGATATTTTGTGCAGTCTGATAAGTTACCACACCTTCTATCTCATTCTTTGCCACCTGGGCAGAGATATTCTTTGAAAAAAATAGTATCAAAAATAATATCGTAAAAATTCTCATCAATCAAATTAATTTGTTGTGGACAAATTCAATGGTAAGACACCATCACCTTTATCCTGCTGAAACTTTAATTTCCGGCTAAGAAAAATCGCTACCTTCCTCTTGGATGACAACTGTAACAAGCTGAACTTACATACGAATAATTCCTGTTTCCGCTGTGTTCACTATCTACAGAAGCCTTGTTACTATGCTCATGACACAATATGCAGGAGAAACTGGCATAATTGGAAGGAACATTGTGACATTCTGAACACTGAGTCCATTTTCCCTGGTGCTTTCCGCTGTAAATCGGGAAAAACTGTGCATCATGGTTATAGGTGGAAGGAGTCCAGGCTGTTGTAGAGTGACATATTTCACAATTGGTTGGAAATTTTGCTGTCAGGTGGTTTGGATTTACCGTTGCATTGTATTTGGCTGTGTGACAACTGAAGCACAAAGTTGGTGTTCCTTTTAGCTTAGTGGTATGGCATTTGGCGCAAAGAACAGTATTATGTGCCCCGGTAAGCGGAAAACTGGTTGTAGCGTGGTTGAAAATGTTTTCAATCCAGTTATTCTGGGTATGGCAGCGCGTGCAGTCTGCAGGGTAACCCTGTGCCTTGTGATTCAGGGCAATGTCGAACTGAGTTTGATGGCAGCCTATGCAGGTCTGTGGAGCTATCGTCACACTTCCCTTATGACAATCAGAGCATTGCACAATACTTTTGTGTGCCCCCTTTAATTCATACCCTGTTGTGGTATGATTGAACGTAGAAGGCTTCCAGGATGCTGATGTGTGGCAGGTGGCACAATCTTTTGGAATTCCTGCGGCTACGTGTCGGGGTAACTGCGAGCTGTTATAGGCAGGCGTATGGCAACTGCTGCAAACAGTAGAGGTTCCTGCATATCCGTTAACGTGGCAACTTGAACAAACCACCTTGGTGTGGGAGCCGGTAAGCGGAAATGAAGTCGTTGAATGGTCAAAACTTGTTGCAAGCCAGTTGATTTGTGAGTGACATTTGGTACAATCAGTTCCAAAATTATTCTGCTTGTGACCGGGAGCGCCGTCATATTGTACCTGGTGACATCCTATACATGTTTGTGGTGCTGTTGTTACGTTTCCCTTGTGGCAAAGTGAACATTGAACAATTGATTTGTGAGAACCTTTCAGTTCATAACCTGTAGTGGTATGATTGAAGGAAGAGGGCTTCCATGCCAGGGTGGTATGGCAGGTGGCACAATCCTTTGGAATTCCGGCAGCGACATGACCTGGCACCTGGGAATTGGTGTAGGATGCCAGATGGCAGTTGCTGCATACCGTTGTTGTTCCAATCAGTGTTGTCACATGGCAATTGCTGCATTTGGCTGTTTTGTGAGCACCAGTCAAAGGATAACTTGTATTGGCATGGTTAAAACTGTTTTCCAGCCAGTTTTTCTGAGAATGGCATTTAGAGCAATCGGTGGAATACTTCAATTTTTGGTGATCAGGTGCATTGTTGTATTGTACCTGGTGGCAGCTCACGCATCCTGTACCGGCGGATGTAAGGTTACCTTTGTGGCAATCCGAACATTGAACCACGTTTTTGTGGGAATCCTTCAGTTCATATCCTGTTGTCAGGTGATTGAATGTGGAAGGTTTCCACGCATTGATAGTATGGCAACTTTCGCATTTGACGGGTATCCCGGCTTCAACATGCTTTGGCAATTGCGCGGCGGTAAAATGCTTATTGTGACATGTATTGCACTCGGTGGATACTTTCCCGAAAGGTTTTGTCGGATGGCATTGAACACAACCCACATTGTGGCCACCTGTAAGAGCAAAGAAATCATGATTGACCATACCTGCATGCCAACTGGTTGAGGTCTCGCTGTGACATTCCAGGCAATCTGTTGAAAATTTACCCTCAACATGGTTGGGATCTCTGGCAATTGTATAATCCTCACGGTGACAATCAACACACGCTACCCCCAAGGTCTCAAACTGATAAACAGAGGATGATTTATGACATTCCCTACAGCTAACCGAGCGGTGTGCTCCCAAAAGAGGGAACCGGGATTGTTGATGCAGGGCAGTCACATCGCTTATTATCCAGGTCTTTGGCGTGTGGCACCTCTCACAGTTCTTTCCCAGTGATGCATTGTGCATATCGGTATGGCAATCCTGGCAATTTCTCCGCCCATCCCTGAAGGTAAGCGACTTATGGCATTCCTTGCAATTTACTACCGAATGCTGACCTGCCAGCTTAAAATTCGTGTTGTCGTGGTTGAACTGAATAGTACCTGGTTTTACGTTCCAGTTCTCGGAAGTGTGACATTGCGAACAATCTACATGAAACTCTTTCCCATGAGGAGATGTTTGTCCATTGACATAACTTGCAATCAACAGAATGACTATTGTAAATGACAGGTTGCGCATAGTATATCCTTGTATTTGTAATTGATGAATGTATTGACCCCCTGCGTCACAGATTTATGGCATTTGGCACAGGCAACATCCTTGTGACCGCCATCCAGTTTAAACCGGGTATTGTTGTGATTGAATTTCTCCGGTTTCCAGTTATCAAAACCATGACATTTCAGGCAAACTATCACCTTGTCGTCCTGAAACTGGGCAAAATGCACATCCGGATGACAGGTTTCGCAATTTTCCTTTAACCCATTAAATTTCTGATTAACAACGTCTTTATCTCCTGGTTTAAAATGACATTTCCGGCAGGAGATCACTGCATGCTTTCCTTCCAGTGAGAATGAAGTCTGCTGATGGTCAAATTTAATCTCATTCCATGCTGCTGCCTGGTGACAATTTTCACATCCTTTCGCGGCATAGTACCTGGGGTCTATCAAACCCTGGTGAATGTCCTTGTGACAATCCACACATTTTTCGCCAATACTCCTGAAACTCCAGTCCTTCCCTTTTTTGTGACATTCAAAACATGGGGTTGCCAAATGCGCACCTTCTATCCTGAACCTTGTGAGATTGTGCTTTTCCAGGGTATATGATGAAAGTGTAAAGCCATTAACATCATGACATTCAGAACAATCCGGTGAAATGCCGTTCTTTTTAAATTGATTGTTGTGATAATCCTTGTGACAATCCGAGCATTTTTCGTGTTTTACAGCTTTTGTGACACCGTTCTTGTGACAGGATGCACAGGCAACCTTGACATGCCTGCCAGTAAGCGGGAATCCGGTTTTTGAATGATCAAACTGACCGGTTGTTTTTACTTTTTTGAAGGATTCCTCCACATGACACTGTGTGCAATTCTGTCCGAATTTGTTCTCATGGGGATCCTTGTGGCAGTCAACGCAATTTTGAAATTTTAAACCAGTAAACTGCTGGTAATTTTTTCCGTTTCTGAAACTTTTGGGATGACATTTTTCGCAGGCCACATCAACATGTTTGGCTTTCAGCTGAAATTTAGCCTGCGTATGACTGAATCCTGAAGCCGGCTTAAATCCCTCAAAATTATGACAGTTCCTGCAATTTGAAGAGAGCGTCTTCTGGTGATTGTCTTCGTGGCACGTCAGGCATAAATCATTCAGCCCCAGATAAGTCTCCTGCTTCTTTCTCAACTGTGGATCAGCAATATTATCTTTCTTGTGACAGTCCTTGCAGTCTTTTTTTGCATGCTTCCCTTCCAGTTTGTAGCCGGTATCATTGTGGTCGAACTTATCTTTCACAAGGTGAACAATATCATAATTCCTCCCATAGTGATCACTGTGACAAATGATACAATCCTTACTTTTAACTTTGGAGGAAGTGTGAAATCCTTTGGATTCATCCAGACGTGCCTTGATTTCCTTGTGACAATCCAGGCACTTCTCGTTTGAGACTTTGGCGCCCAGGGTATGACATTGCGTACAGTTGGCCATCCCTTCCAAATGAGCATGAACTTTGGCCAGCTCACCCGGTGAGATTTGAGATATCCCCCTGATAGAAAGCAGCATAAGAAGAAATATAGCAATAATTAATTTCAATTTCACTCGTATAAATCAGTATAAATTATTGAATATCAGAACGACCTCATGGAACCCTTAATGATAATTTGTGCCTTCTGTGATCATTATAAAGTAAGGTTTCAAATTTATATCCTGGTACTTAACTGTAAAAGTCTATTTTTCATGCTTTAGAATAGCCTCCCCGAATTTTTTGGTAATATGAATCCCTATTTTTTCAAGAAACTGGGTCGGCAGTTCTCCTCCGGCAAAAATATATACCAGGTCATTGGCAATGACCAGTTCCTCATCAATGTCATTCGTACGGATGCTAACCCTATCATCTTCAATGCTGGTCAGGTTGGAATTAAACATCACCTTGACCTTATTTTCTGATATTGAAGCCTTAATTTTTTCATTGTTTTTTGGTTTAAGGCGTTCAAATGCCTCGCTTCTGTAGGAAAGAGTTACCTGGTTGTTGTCGGCCAGCAGCAGCGCTGTTTCAATGGCTGAATCCCCGCCCCCTACAACAACAATATTCCTGCCTATAATCAGCTCAGGTTCAAGTAACCTGTAAGCGACCTTCTGGCTTACTTCCCCCGGGATATTCAGTTTCCGTGGTGACCCTCTTCGCCCAATCGCAAGTAAAACTTTTCGGGAGGTAAATTCCTCCCCATCGGCGGTTGTAACTGCAAAACACCGTTCTCCCGGAGCTATTGATTCTACCTTTGAATTTTCCCTGATTACAATGTTGTTCTTTGACAGAACTTCCGTCCAGAGATCCAGTAGGGTCAACTTACTGGTTTCATACAATCTCACCCTACCGTGCAAGGGCAAATCCATGGCAGAAGTCATTACTATTTTGGAACGCGGAAAGGTAAATACCGTACCACCAAGGCTATCCTGCTCCAGAGTCAACGCCTTCAGGTTATTCTTTTTAGCCGTCAGTGAGGCAGATACGCCTGCAGGGCCGGCCCCAACAATAATCAGGTCATATTGGGCGATGACGCTTTTATCAATTTTTCGTGTAAGATTTTCAACAGCCTGCTTTCCCTGCTCAACGGAATTCCGGATAAGTCCCATCCCCCCCATTTCACCGGCAATATATACGCCGGGAACATTGGATTCAAAAGTTTGGTCAACATGAGGCAGATCAACACCTCTTTTCTCAGTTCCGATGAAAAGTGTAATGGCCTGCACCGGACATGCATGAAAGCAAGCACCATGTCCAACACAGTGAGACGCATTTATGATAGTGGCTTTCCCATCCTTGATACCAATAATATCCTTTTCGGGACAGGCAGAGACGCAGGCACCGCTTTTAATGCAACTATTAACATCAATAACAGGATGCAAAGTTACAGGCTCATGCATTCCTTCTTCTTTGGCAAGTGCTATCTTAGCCTCAACAATGTTTGAATCCCTCTTCTGCTTGTAAATATAAATCAGAATAATAGCTACAATAAAAACTGCAACCGAGGAATAAATAATCACTTTTTCCAACAATACCTCCATACCTAAAAGATCCATTTATAACCAAAAGTAACAGCAACGCCAACATGAATAATCATAACAACCAGCATGATCAGGGCAAACGGAAGATGTGCCACATGCCAGTAGGCAAAAAGCTTTTGCATAGTCACAAGTCGCAAGATTTTTCTCTTTAATTTCAATTGATCCCTGAATATCTGTATAACTTCTCTTGCCTTCTCCGTTGAAATCTTTTGCTTTTTCAGTTGACTTCTCAATTCCTTGATTGCTATTCTTTCATCCCGGCTTCTTCCAAAAAAAGTACCTTTACTATTGGTTTCAACCGGGAAATTGTCAATCATCTCATAAATACCTTCATCCAAAGTTACGGTCTGCCTGAGTTGTTTGTTCATCTCCCTTTTTTGCTCTTCAATTTCAGACAATGTCAGCTCCCTTCCTTCAATGGAATGCGGAATCTGCAGGTATATGTATCGTCCTAATATACCACTCAGGAATACTGCAACCATACTCCAGAAACTGACTGCAACAATTCCTCCGAATTTGAATGTCGTGTGAAAAAGTATCAGAAACGGTCCCAGTGTGCAAAGAAAAATATGGAATTCAAGCCAATGTTTCAGGATGCCGATTCTTGCGAAGAACCGCATCCGTTTTCGGAACATATAGGAGAACACACCAATTAGAATTAACAGGGAACCGGCAATGCCAAGTCCGTGACCAACGAGTCCACTAGCTCTAAATGATTTGTTCAATTCGTGAAAATGCCGTTCCTCAAGTGGAATGGAATAATAATCGAAACCCATATACAACAAAATGGAAACAACGAAAACGACCACAAAAACCAGGACTGTAATTACTATCTGATGTATGGCGGAATCTTTCAACCTCATATTTTTCGCGCAATAAAAAATAAGTCACTTTCTGCAATATCACAATTACACAGTTTCTTTTAAGAAATCATCCGGTTGTAACCCTGAAAAACATATTGCTTTGTTCCTTATTAAAGTTAGGCAAATTTTAATCTACTGTAAATCTAACAGAACAGAAGAAAAATGTTGCTTATTATAAACAAAACAAACTTCATTATGTTTAAGTGAATTGATTGATTTTAATGGGTAATTGTTCCTGGAAAGGCATTTATTTCATAAAATCCCTCCATCAAAATTGCTATTCTGCTGAATTTCTGCAAATTAGCAAAAAACATGATGGTTAACTTAATTTTTATTTATTCCTAATACAAATAAATGGCTTTTTAGAATTTGTAATGATTTCAATTTAATATTCAGTGAAAATTAAGCCACTTCAGGAAGATTCCTACAAAAGTTCTTTCCCCTGGCTAAGCCTGCGAAGGTTTGGAACATGGCGGATAAAAATAAGGAAGGAACATGCCAGGGTATAAATCCACAATAAATGGTCGGAATAGAGTACCAGGCAGGAAATACCTAAAGTGAGGGCAAGGGCGAGAGATCCTGCCGAAACAAATCTAACGCGCATCCTGGTAAGAAAATAAACTGTCACAGCGCATAATACAGAAAGAGGGGCAAGTATAACCGTAGCCCCCAGGGTGGTATTAACACCTTTGCCTCCCCTGAAGCGGAGAAAAACCGAAAAATCATGACCAATGATAGTGCTAAACGCAACGAGGAAAATATAATAGTCCGGAATATCAATCCAAACATTTTTTTGCAGCAGGAAGGTAAGTCCGACAGGCAACAACCCCTTCAGCATATCAAGTAACTGAACTTTCAATGCAACAGTCTTTCCAGCAATACGACCCACATTGGTTGATCCGATGTTTCCGCTGCCCTCCTTAAGAATATTTAATCCCGTTGATCTTTTAGTCAGGAGATATCCAAAAGGTATTGATCCTGCCAGGTAAGCAGTAATAAGAAAGAATATCAGGAAAACTGTCATTATTACTATTTTGGGAAAAACTTAATACTCCTTTGACCGGCCTTTTTGAACCTGTCGATCAGGCAACCTGAAATACTGGTATGGATACACCTCTATTTCATCTCTGTTAATATCTTAAGAGCTTCACTTACATGTTGTTCTGCCTTGATTTGCGAATTGAACAGGTATACAACAATCCCTTCCTTATTCACAACATAGGTTACTCTGCCGGGAATCAAACCAAGGAAATTTGTCGGAACATCGAAAAGTCTCCGCACCACATTCCCCTCATCGCTCAGCAGGGTGTAATTCAGCTTGTATTTTTCAGCAAATTCCTTGTGGCTCTCAACTGACTGTGAACTAATTCCTATGATGACCGCATCCGCCGCTGAAAAAACTTCGAACTGGTCCCGGAAGGAGCATGCCTCTTTGGTGCAACCCGGACTGTCATCTTTTGGATAAAAATATACTACCAGGTTTTTCTTCCCCAGAACAGACTGTATATCAAAGGATTTCCCGTTCTGGTCCTTTAGTGTAAACCCGGGAATCCTGCTCCCCACAGAAATTGTTGCGGACTTACCACCAGGAGCAATTGATGCTCCTGTTTTAAAATTAAAATAGAGAACAAACAACAGAAAATAAACTGCCAGGTAAATGCGGTAGCTATTTCTGGTCCGATGGTAAATATTATTGTTGGGGTAAATATTGCCGAACAAAGCCTTTAATTCTTTCATGAAGACAGGTTTTACATTGATTGTCCAATTATCGGTCTGATAAACCATTTTTCTGAATTTACTTCTGAACCAGGTAAGCGGGATACCCCAGATTACGAAAAGAATCAGCCATAAATTTGATGTAAGAAAGTTCATAAATATCATTTTTTGGGAAACCATGGTATAAAAGCTGATGTTTTCTCCACATAATCAGCATATTCAGGCTTTCCTGTTTTCAAAGTTTTTTCGAGTAAGGCAACACCTGAAACCTTGATTATCAAAAGAGTCATCAAAACAGAGCCCAGTACCGGAAAATAACTTCCTCCTGAAACACTGATAAGAGCAAAACCCCACCATACAGCGGCATCTCCAAAATAATTCGGATGTCTTGTGTATCGCCAGAATCCTGTTTTCAAAACCTTGCCCTGATTGACCGGGTTGGCCTTGAACTTAGCCAGCTGCCAGTCTCCACCTGCTTCAAAGGAGAACCCGACTACCCAAAGGAAAATCCCGGCAAAATCAATAACACTGAGTGCATTCGGGGACTGAATATATTGAGCTCCAAGCAATGGGGCCGATATCAGCCACATCAAAACACCCTGCAGAAGGAAGGTCTGAAAAAAGCTGATCCACCAATAGCGTTTTGCTCCGTATTGGCGTCTGAATTCCTGGTACCGAAAATCCTCCCCTTTGCCAATATTGCGCCATGCAAGATAAATTGAAAGCCTCAATCCCCATACCGAGACCAATATCAGCAATAGAATTTTCCTGACGAAAATCCCGTCCGTTAAAATAAAATAGACAACAGAAGAAAGAACGAATCCCAATCCCCAGAACAAATCCACAATGCTCACATTTTTTATGGCAACACTGATCATCCAGAGGATGGTCATCACAAAGGCAATAATGGCCAGATTAGTTAAGTATACAGTAAAGAAGTTCATGGCTTTTCAGGATAACATGATTGAAACAGCAGTAGCACCAATACCTGCATTCATTCCGATTACAGGGGAAATATCAACAACTGCCACAGGGTCCTGCCCTGTAAGCTGCTGCATCCTGCGGGTATATTCATTGGCACCGTCAGGATTGTGGGCGTGCAGGACCACATAATCCATGATTTTTCCCTGGGTTTTGAGTGTTTCAATTTTCTTAAGAACCAAATTGACATTGGACTGCTGACTGAATGTTTTGCCCAGCAAGATTGATTTTCCATGTTCATCTATGGAAACGATTGGTTTGATATTCAACAATCCTGAGATCAGACCTTTCGGCTTGGAGACCCTACCTCCTTTTACCATGTATTTCAGTGTCTTAACACTAACAAAAACGCGTGCATTCTTTATCCATTCATCCATAGATCCGATGATCTCCTCCAGATTTGCTCCATTTTCCAAGGCTCTTGCCGTGCGCAAAACGATTAATCCAAGTGCACCTGATAAATTTCTTGAATCGAAAACATGTACTGGCTTGTCGAATTCCTTGCTAATCCTTAGTGCTGCCTTCCGGGCGTTCAGCAAAGTTCCGCTGAGATGCCCTGAAAGATGAACAGAAAGAATGGCATCATAATGTGAAGCGAGGTGAGAATAGAGGTTGGTAAAAACCCTTTCATTAATTTGGGAAGAATGTGGAAAAACCGGACTGGTTTCCAATAAATCATAAAAATGGTCCGGTGTTATGGTCACTTTGTCCAGATAATGGTTCTCCCCAAAATTGAGATTCAGAGGAACAACATGTACCTGGTAATAATCCAGAATTTCGAGGGGAAGGTCGCAGGATGAATCTGTAACCAGGGCAATATTCCATTTGCGCCTTTTTACAACTTCATTCTGTCTCACCATGTCATCTACCTTTTGCGAGGTGATAGTGCCATAATCTTTCAATTCATTGAACAGATCAGCAGGCGTATTGGTATGCACATGAATCCTTGTTGTTTTAGCAGCTCCTGCCACTACTGCAGAATCACCATATCGCTGCAGGAAAGCCTGAACGGCAGGTTGATCCAATGTTATATTTTTTACCAGTGCTTCCGTGCAATACCGATAGTTTATGGTATCAACTTCAGTCTGCTCGCTGTGCACCAATGAAACTATCTGGGGAACATCTGTCATCAGATTCCTGATGTCCCTGGAATGTATCAGGTCAATAATCCCCTCAATAAACACAACAAAACCTTTGGCTCCGGCGTCAACAAGATTAAACTGTTTCAGCACTTTCAATTTTTCCTTGGTTTCAAGCAGTGACGTCTTAAGTACTACCAGTGAATCCAATACAACCTGGTTGAAATCAGTCATAGCTTCCCTTCTGCTGTAGAGGTATTCTGCCCAGTCGCTCATTACAGTCAGCATGGTTCCCTCAACGGGATTAGCAACAGCCTGGTAAATGTACCTTATTGAATTTCTGACAATTTCAGCAAATTCCTCAAAGGTGAGAACATGTTTTTCATTGGTTTCGAGACTAAGTCCATACAGAAACTGCGCAAATATCACACCTGAGTTACCCCTTGCTCCGACCAGGGCAGCCTCAGCAATGACCCCGGCAGTTGTGGTAAAAGACCTGTCAGGTTGAATATTGTCAATGATAGACCTGACTGTTGATGCCAGGTTGGTCCCGGTATCCTTGTCGTTGACAGGAAAAACATTGATTTTATTGATTTCTGCCTGGTTTTGAAGAATCCTCTGTGCTCCGGCAAGAAAAGTATAGTACAAATATCTTCCATCTATGTGATAAACCGGTTGATTCTTCATCCTTCAATATTAGGTTTGACATGGCAGACCAGAATTCACAGGCAGGAGCAAGCTTTCATTTGGATTATTTTCCGGCAACAAATCCTGCTGAAGTAAATCTTCTTTCAAAGTTATACGCAAAAACAAACCAATAGTTCATTTTACAACATTCTTTGATACAGGCTGATAAGTTTGTGATCAATTTTTGTGACAATTTTTCACAGGTATTTGTTTGAAACAGTTGTAATTCTTTGAAAATTAAGCTTTTTTTGTTTAGGCATTAAACAATTGACTTTTTGATTTGAAAAAGGGATAGTTTTACTTTGCACTAAGATCTGGTATTGCAAATTGTCCCGATGCAGGCTCAGACTGTATGCAATATTAATTTGAAATTTCTATAAGGTCCATAACTAGGATAACACATGAAGATTTTACTGACAGGTGCTACCGGGTACATTGGGAAAAGGGTCCTGCCTGTTCTTTTAGAGCAGGGACACGAAGTAGTTTGTTGTGTCAGGGATAAAAACCGATTCCATGGCGGAGCTATTTACCGGCACCCAAACATCAGTTTATTTGAAATTGATTTTCTCAGGGAACCAGTAATTTCAGATTCTGTTTCTGACATTGATGCTGCCTATTACCTGATAAACTCGATGGGTAAAAAGTCGGATATTACTTCACTTCAGGAAGAAATATCAGCAAGAAATTTCATCAGGATTATTCAGAATTCAGCCATCAGGCAGATCATCAGCCTGGAAAGTATAAATAGCGATCAGCCTTCCACAATGCCAGCCGCTTCAGGCAGGGCTGAATTGATACTCACCCAAAGTGGAATTCCAGTTACCTTCCTGAAAACTGAAATAATTGTCGGATCTGGTAGCGCCTCCTTCGAAATTATCCGGGATCTCGTGGAATTACTTCCGGTGATGATAGCTCCCGGATGGCTTAATACAAAAACCAGGCCTATAGCCATACGAAACGTAATAGAATACATGACCGGTGTTTTGCTGAAGGAGGAGACCTTCAACCAAACCTACCATTTAGGAGGACCGGACAGTTTAACTTATAAGGAAATGCTGCTTCAGTTTGCTGAAGTTCGCGGACTGAAAAGGTTTATCCTCGTTGTACCGGTCGCAGCAACCAGGTTTTCCGCTTACTGGCTCTACATGATTACGTCCACCTCACTGCAATTGGCCAAATACCTGGTAGACAGCATGAAAACAGGGGCCAAATTCCAACCCAACAATCTCAACCAGCTTTTAGGTATTCAGCCAATGTCTTACAAAGAAGCCGTAAAGCTTGCCTTTCAACGAATTGAACAAAACAATGTGGTTTCCAGCTGGAAAGATTCCCTGGTTTCCAGTTACGAAGACAACAACCTCCTGGAGCACATTAAGATACCAACGGCAGGATGCTACAAAGACAGGAAAAGGAAGGAAATAACCACCAGTGTAGACCAGGTTCTGAACAATATGTGGTCCATTGGGGGTGAACGTGGATGGTATTACGGCAACTGGCTTTGGAATCTGCGTGGTTACCTTGATAAATTATGGGGCGGTGTAGGACTAAGGAGAGGGAGAACGAACGCCAATGTAATACATACTGGTGACACACTGGACTTTTGGCGGGTACTGGCAGCCGACAAGCAAAACAAACGACTTCTGCTGTATGCTGAAATGAAACTTCCCGGCGAGGCATGGCTGGAATTTAAAATTATCCGGAAGAACGATAAACCATACCTGCAGCAAACAGCCACATTCAGACCGGTTGGGTTGGCAGGTAGGCTATACTGGTATATTGAATACCCTTTTCACCTGTTTATTTTCAATGGAATGGCCAGGAACCTGATCAGGTATGCAAATAACGCAGCTGACAATGAAATCAAGAAGGATTCACCTTCCAACCAAACATAAAAAAAGAGGCAATAAGCCTCTTTTTTTTCAATGAATTCAGGATTATTTCTTCTCGGCTGGTTTTGAACAGCAGGCTTTTCCGTCTTTTTTCTCGGCTTCGCCAGCTTTGCAACAAGATTTTCCTTCTTTTGCGCAAGCTTTGCTGTCTTTGGAACATTCTGTTTTTGCAGGTTCTTTTTTAACTGGATCAGCAGCGAATGCTGGAGCTATCATTGCAACGCCGAAAACGAAAGTCAATACAAGGGCTAATTTTTTCATAACAATAAATTTTATTATTTATTTACAATCAAAATAAGCGAAAAAAATGATTCACCCGACATAGGGTGTTGTTAATGCTTTGTTAAAAATTCAATATAATCAATTTTGTTAGTAATTTTACAGACATGAGCCAGATTAAGAGATATATTCCGGTCTTAACAGCCTTGCTTTCGATCCTGATCCTGCTGGGATTGCAGGTTTATTGGCTGATGTATTCTTATAAAATTGAAGAAGCCCTTTTCAATAAAAGCGTGAAAATTGCTTTAAACCAGACGATCGCTACACTGAGTAAAGATGAAGGAATGTGCCGTACCATGCAGAGCAGCATTTCATGTGACAGTTCTTTCAGGGCCTCCAGGAACAAAACCCCGCATGTATGGAAGAATCTCGATAGTCAGATCCGTGAGGAACTCGCCCAGTACGATATTGACCTGGCCTATGAGCTGGCTATTTTTAAGGGAAAGGACACGCTTAAAATCAACAACCTCGATCAATTGGTCGGTACTTCCTGTTACAGGCTGAGCCTCGAGAATATCCTTGAAACCTCCGACACGGAGATTGGAGTTGTCTTCCCGAACCGGTATAATTTTTTTCTGCACAGGATGGGCCTGATGTTCCTGGGTTCTGTCCTCCTCATTTTTCTGATCGGATTCTCCTTTGTGCTGTTGATCAGATATTACATACAGGAGATTCGCTTGTCGAAGAATATCAAAGAGATGGTCAATAACCTGGCACATGAGTTCAGAACGCCGATTTCAAGCATTTCACTGGCAGCACGAATGATACACCAGTCTGAAGAAATAATGGCCAGTTCAAAACTTAAGCGTTACACGGAAACCATCATTGAGGAGAACAAACGTTTGCAACGCCAATCTGACCATATCTTGCAACTTGCTGCCATTGAACAGAATAACCTTGAATATAATTTCAGTGAAATAGAGCTTTCCGGTATTTTGGATGACGCCATCCGTTCAGTAGATTTTTTGGTAGAACAAAAAGGCGGAAAGATTACCAAGGAATACGGTGATGAACCTCTCCTTATCCACGGAGACCACAATGAACTCGTTCATGTTATGATGAATTTACTCGTGAATGCGTACAAGTATTCCCACCATAAGATTGACATCAAAGTAACTGCCGGGAAACGGCCGGAAGGTGTATTTGTTGAAGTCCTTGACAAAGGAATTGGCATTTCACAAAAAGAAAAAAAGAAAATTTTCGAGAAATATTACCGGATTTCTACTGGTAACAAACACAATACCAGAGGATTTGGGATAGGACTTTATTATGTCAAAGAAGTAGTGAAGGCACATCATGCCACAATCCTGGTAGAGAGTGAACCCGGAAAAGGGAGCAGATTCTCGATCCTTTTCCCTAACATCAGGAAAGGATAACCATGGAACAAAAGACCAAAGTTCTACTCGTTGAAGATGACCAAAGCCTTGGTTTCCTGATGACTGAATTTTTATCATCAAAAGGTTTTGAAATAACACTTTGCCAGGACGGGGCTGAAGGATGCAATGCATTTGAAAAAGGGTCCTTCCAATTTATTATTCTGGATGTCATGCTTCCTGAAATGGATGGTTTTACCCTGGCGAAAAAAATCAAGGAGAAACAGTCAGACATCCCGATTATTTTTGTCACCGCACGTTCAATGAAGGAAGACAAAATTAAAGGTTTTAATCTCGGCGTAGATGATTATATAACCAAACCTTTTGATGAAGACGAACTGTTTTGCAGGATCCAGGCCATTTTAAACCGTACGGAGGTCAAACAGGAAATCAAATCAGACAGGATACAGCTTGGCTTATATGGCTATGAATATTCCAACCAATGCCTTTGGTTCAACAGCGGATGCAAAAGACTTACGAAGAGGGAGAATGATGTAATTCACCTGCTTATCCAAAATTCGGGACATATTGTCAAAAGGGAGGTGATCCTGCAATCTATCTGGGGTAGCAATGACTATTTCTCAGGAAGAAGCCTGGATGTATATATCTCCAAACTCCGGAAGTACCTTCAGGATGATCCTTCAGTTTCGATTGAAAATATTTCCAAGGTAGGTTTTCTATTGCAAATAACGGTTTGAATCATCAGATTCTGTTCAATTTTCCCTCATTATTGCCACGATTTTTTTGCAATTTTCCTTGTGAAAGCTTTTTGTTTAGAAACATCTGGCGGCCTTTTTGCCACAAAGAAACCAAAGCACGAAGGTACTTCAAAGACAGCCTGACCTTCCGGCAAAATCTGATTTTTGACGATGTAAACCTTCCGGTAAAATATTGCACCAATCAGAATGCATATCTGCGTCCGGGCAGATAATGCAATACATGCGATCCCTATTAAAGACTCTTTTTCTTGTATGCCAGCCACCAAATAATAAAGCCACTGATCAAAACAACCAATACTGCCAGTCCTACTAGAGGAACATACAGGAGATACAAGGGGCCAACCAGGTGTTCAAAAATCCTGCCGGTATGAACTTCGAGTGCTGCATTCCACAATGAAACCGGACTTTTATCAAGGATTTCTGCCGGCATTGCAGGGAAAGGAGGTGCTCCGTTCAGGGGAAGCGCCCCCAGGTTATAATCCAGCCAGTAATTCTTTCCGGTTCCCAGATTCATGTATCCTGCCACCATGTTTTGTCCAACCGGACGTCCTATTCCGGAAGGAGCATTCACAGGAGTAAGTTTGAAATAATCCAGGACAACACCTGTCATTGGATTCCAGAGAAATAGTCCGCTGAATGATCCAACCAGAAGAAAATCATTGTCAAATGGTTCCAGAACATTGCACCCCATAATACTCACCAGGGGTTGACGTGGAATGGAAACGAGGTTATCTTTGAAATGTTGACCTGTATAAAAGAACCCATCAGAAGTATAAAAAATGTACCCCTTACTTTTCTCTTCCCATACGATCCTCCGCATTTTATCAAACCAGGGATTATCAGAGTCAAGGTGAGAATGAGGAACCACACCAACTTGGGTGGAACTTATCGGAATAAGCAATGGAGGCCTTAGAAACATACCTGCCAGGGTATTGATAACAAGGAAGACAGCAAATATGTATCCTATCAGGTTGTGCCATTTCAAATTCCATCTTTTCAGGTACAATGGCCTGGAATAACTCTGCTTATGCGCTTTACGGTAGGTTATCCATTTTGGAAAAAGGAAGTGCATCAATCCTGACAAGGTCAGAAAAATCAGTACAATACCCAATAAATCGACAAACAGCATTCCTATTGTACCGAAGAGTTCTCCGCTGTGCAGATTCCAAAGTGTCAGGAAAAGACTTGCTTTTTGCTCATAACCCACCGGCGGAGGGAGATCAACCTTTTCCAGCCGGACAAGATCGGCTGTCAGGAACAGATTATTGCGTGTGAGGATCATTAGGGTATCCCCCCTGACTTTTAAATCACTGATCCTCTCCTCCCCTGGCGGCAGCGGAATTGCTTCCCACTTGTTTTTACTGAAGGAATTAGTATAAAGTCCAAAATGAGTGCCGGCAACAAGATGATCCCGGAATTTAACGATTGAATAGATTTTGCGCTCATCAATTCCTGCCGGGAAACCATTGTTAAAATCATGGAAATCACTGTTACCAGACGTTACAAGCCATGTACCGATATTACCGTACAACAACGATGAATCATTGCCAACAATCAGTGATGACCTTACTGAACTCATATTCCAGTTTTCGTACTGGTACCCCGGGGGCATCCATTTGCGTGAAAATTCGACGGATGAAATAAAATTCCTGTGATTTAACAGTATCCCTGAAAATGCAAATAAAAAGACAAACAAGGAGATTAATATGCCCGGCCATTTATGGTATTTTTTCAATTTCCGGATCCATGTTGCAATTTTTGGCGACATCTATATTGTACAATTAATTAGCTGATGAAACATTTTGTAAAGCAAATATTATTTAGCTTTGTAACAAAATAAATTACTACCTATTTATAGTATATTATGATTTTAAATAAAACTACCGAATATGCCTTAACAGTTTTAGGGCATATGGCGGTCAGTGAGGAGGAAATTTTTTCTGCAGAATATTTGTATGAAAAGCTGGCCATTCCGCGTCGGTACCTGAGGAAATTGCTCACTGACTTATCCAAACTGGGATTTGTCAAAAGTGCCAAGGGAAGAAATGGAGGCTTCATTTTTGCCAAACCCCTGGAAGAAATCAGCCTGTCATCTGTAATTGAGTCGATGGAAAGCGCCAATATTATGGAAAACTGTATTCTTGGCCATACCGGATGCAAGAAAGAGCAACCCTGTGTAATGCACGAGACCTGGATAGAAACCAGGACTTCAATGATAAACATCCTTTCACATACCACACTTTGGAATCTGAAGGATAGAGCGACCCAAAAAACCGGTAACAACCAAATACTGTCCCAACTCGAAGTATCGGACCAATAATTCACAGCCACCCTGATTCTTTGTTTGATTATACGAGGGAAGAAACAAATCCGGGATTTAGTCAGCCTCACATTGTTCCTGATTCGTGCCGGTTTATTTTTAAAAATTAATTTTTCGACTATTATGTTTTGATTATTGCCGTGAAGATGATAAATTTACATGATCGTCAAGAAATTCCGAAACCGAATTATGTTGACTATTGGGATATACTAATCAATAAATTAAGTAAGATGAAACGTAAATTTTTGTATTTAAGTACAATTCTTGCCGCAGTGATCCTGGTTCTAATCTATGCCTGTCAGAAGGATGGTTCTGCAGGATTGTCAGATAATTCAGCATTTAGCGCTAATTCCGTAGAAAAAAATGCTGTAGTTGCCACAACAACTTTTGATGAATTAAATGATTTCGCCCAATCAGGATTTGATGCCAACAATCTCAAGTCTCTCAACCTCACTTTTGGCAATTGTCCTGCCATCAGTGTCAATTTCACCACTCTCCCATTTTCTGTTTTACTGGACTGGGGTACAGGATGCAAGAGTGGTGACGGTGTAACCCGGAGTGGCAAGATCAACATCAGCCTTTCCGGGATGATGGGTGAAAAAAACAGTGTTGCCACCATGAAAATGGAGAACTTTATCGTGGAGGACAGAAAAATTTCAGGTATTACAAAAATCACCTACCTTGGGCTCAACCCTACCAACAACTGGCCAAAATACGGGATACTTACAGAAGGTAAAATTGAATTTGCTGATAAGAGTATAATTACTTATCGTTCTGAATCCGTGAGGCTTCAGTCGGCCGGAGCAGGAACAGCTTCAATACTGGATGATACCTGGAGAATGGAAGGGTCGTCCCGGGGAGTCAACAAGGACGGAACTACGTGGACTGCCAAGACCACTAAAGTAATCATCAAGAAAGGTGATTGTAAATGGTACGACAGTGGTATCCTGCAGATCACTCCTGCAACCGGAATCGTCAGAACTATTGATTTCGGAGATGGAACCTGCGACAATATTGCGAAATTGACAGTTGGAGATAAAGTGACACAGATAAAGCTTTAATGTCCGTAAATGACAACAAAAAGGGCGGCCAATGGATGGCCGCCCTTTTTGTTTTATAACCTGGCAATCACCTAGGCAAGCAATATATTCACTTGTTTGTAAACATTTTCGGCGGTAAATCCAAGTTGTTCATCAAGTACCTGGTATGGTGCCGAAAATCCAAATGAATTCAAACCCCATATTGCCCCGTCGTCTCCGACCAGACCTCGCAATGTAGAAGGCAATCCGGCAGTCAGACCAAACTTGGGTACTCCGGAGGTCAGCACCTGTTGCTGATAGGTTTTCTCCTGTTCCCTGAACAAACCTTCAGAGGGTGCTGATACGATCCTGACTTTTTTCCCGTCGCGATCTCTCAGCAATTGTGCCCCTTCCACCAGTGTTGCAACTTCAGAACCAGAAGCAACCAGGATCACATCCGGATTTTCGCATGGTTCAACCACATAGGCTCCTTTGGCCAATTGCCTTGCCTCTTCCAGCCGGCTGGTCGCTGCCGGAAGATCTTTAATATTCTGGCGTGAAAGAATTAAAGCTGTTGGGGTGGATATATTTTCCAGGGCAACTTGCCAGGCAACCGTTGTTTCACTAGCATCGGCCGGACGTAAGACCAGCACAGAATTATCGCCATGATGGTTTTTCAATTGTTCCATGAGCCTTAATTGGGCTTCGTGTTCAACCGGTTGATGTGTAGGACCGTCCTCTCCAACGCGGAAAGCATCATGTGTCCAGACAAATTTAACAGGCAGCTGCATCAAGGCAGACATGCGCAGGGCAGGTTTCATATAATCAGAAAATACGAAGAAGGTGCCGCAAACAGGGATAATACCGCCATGCAAGGCCATTCCGTTCATTACACAGGCCATGGTAAGCTCACATACCCCTGCCTGCAGGAAAGCGCCAGAAAAGTCTCCATTACTAAATGCATGGGTATTATTCAGAAAACCATCTGTCTTATCGGAGTTGGAAAGATCGGCAGAAGCCACTATCATATTCTCCAGGCCTTTGGCATAAGCAGCGAGTACTGTAGCAGAGGCATTCCGCGTAGCAGCACCTGCTTTTTGTACAACCTTTGAATAATCGAAATCAGAAGCATCGCCGGATAAAAACTTATTTAGTTTAGCCTCCAGTTCAGGATTGGCAAGGGCCCATTTGTCCTCTTCATTATTTTTGTCGTCCGCCCATTTTAATAAAAACTCTTTCCTGTTGCGGTAAAGTAGTTCCACTTCAGGGAATATTTCAAACGGATTCTCAGGATCGCCACCCAAATTCGCAATGGTCTTTTTAAAAGAGGCACCTGCATGTGAAAGAGGCTGGCCATGTGTAGAGCACTGG
This sequence comes from uncultured Tangfeifania sp., assembly GCA_964506325.1. Classification (GTDB taxonomy): domain Bacteria; phylum Bacteroidota; class Bacteroidia; order Bacteroidales; family Prolixibacteraceae; genus CAINVV01. The sequence goes on along the minus strand of CAZDLO010000019.1, from coordinate 8,359 downwards.
CGTTCGAAATTGGACCCGTCCTCTTTTACTGCACCTTTACCCATGATAGTTTTGCCTATAATGATGGTTGGCCGCCTCTTCTCGTTCAAGGCCGACCGGAGGGCTGAACGTATTTCGCCGGCATCATTTCCCGGGATATTCAAAACGTTCCAACCCCACGCCTTGTATTTGGCGGCTGTATCCTCGGAAGTGACAGCATTTGTTTCGGTGGAAAGCTGAATATCATTGGAATCATAGAACATGATTAGATTGTTCAGCCCAAGATGACCAGCCAACCGTCCGGCACCCTGTGAGATTTCCTCCTGGACGCCTCCGTCAGAAATAAATGTATAGGTTTTGTGGGCCATCCATTCACCAAACCGTGCAACCATAAAACGCTCGGCAATGGCAGCACCAACCGCCATTGCATGACCCTGACCTAGAGGTCCTGATGTATTTTCAATCCCACGGTCAGTATCCAGTTCCGGATGTCCGGGAGTCACTGAACCCCACTGGCGGAAATTTTTTAAATCCTCCATGGAAAAAAAGCCACTCAATGCCAGAACAGAATAAAGCATTGGCGACATATGTCCCGGGTCAAGGAAAAAACGGTCACGGAATGGCCAGTTCAAATCCGCAGGATCGTAATTCAGAAACTCCGTATAGAGGATGTTGATAAAATCGGCCCCGCCCATGGCGCCGCCGGGATGACCCGAATTTGATTTTTCAACCATAGCTGCAGACAGAATCCTGATATTGTCAGCAGCTTTGTTGACGATTGTATTGTTCATTTTATATTATTAATGAAGTAATTACTATTTGCAGGACAATATCCGGACCATCAAAACTCCTTCAATTGCCCCTATTTTTTCTGCAACCGCCTCAGGAATACCCATACAATCCGTATCAATTATGTTGTAGGCTACTTCATTCTTATTGCGGTTCAGCATATTGGCAATGTTGATATTATCCTGTGCAAGAATGGCTGTTATCTGGCTTACCATGGTTGGAATATTTCGGTTAGCAATAATGATCCGGGCACTGTTTGTGCGATCCATGGTTGCTTTGGGGAAGTTTACAGAATTTCGGATATTCCCGTTTTCAAGGAAATCAATCAGTTGATTTGCTGCCATTATGGCACAATTAATTTCAGATTCATTGGTAGAGGCACCCAGGTGTGGGATAGGAATAACACCCGGAACATTCAGCAGGGAAGCATCCGGGAAATCGGTTACATAACAAGCTACTTTTTTGCGTTCAATACCTGCCTTGATATCACTGTTTACAACCAGCTCACCCCTGGCAAAATTAAGGATCTTTACACCATCCTTCATGCCGGCAATGCTGTCTGCATTGATGAAGCCTCTTGTTGCATCCATCAGCGGGACATGAAGCGTTATAAAATCCGCCTGTGAAAGACATCCTTCAATGGTCTCAGACCGGACAATACTATGATCGAGCTTCCACGCATGGTCAACAGTAATAAACGGATCAAAACCTACAACTTTCATTCCAAGTGCCTTGGCTACATTGGCTACTAAAACACCGATATCACCTAGCCCTATGATTGCAAGTGTTTTCCCTTTTAACTCAATCCCTCCAAAGGCTGCTTTACCTTTCTCAACCAGTGCAGGTACCTTATCACCTTCAGCCTGAAGTGTATGAGCCCAGTTGATTCCACCGGTAATATCCCTGGATGCCAGCAACATCCCTGCAATAACCAATTCCTTCACACCATTGGCATTGGCTCCGGGAGTATTGAATACAACAATACCTTTACCAGTGCAACGTTCGATTGGGATGTTATTAACACCTGCACCAGCACGTGCAACTGCTTTCAGAGAAGCCGGAAGCTCCATATCATGCATGGAGAAACTGCGCAAAAGGATAGCATCGGGGGCAGCCATTTCACCTGCAATTTCATATTTCGACACAGGAAAAACCTGCAGACCATCCTGGTCAATCTTGTTCAGTGTTTGAATTTTCAGCATCTTGATAAATTTTAGGTAAGATGATTAATTAAAACAAATATCATAAAAATTAGCACATTATAGTTCAGAAAAGGTGTGTTTTTAACATTAAATTCAGATTCCCAAAAAGTTCCGTATGAACTGGACTCTCAGCTCCGGACTAGTCAGCGGAAGGTCAATGGTTTCATAACCATATTGCCTGTACGACCTTAAAATAAGCTTGTGAATTATCAGTGCTTCTTCAAAATTTTCATTCCTGATCAAATCCTCAACATAAATCTCCTTCCAGGGCGGCGTAACAAAAACCTGCCGTGAATACCTCACAGACCGGACCATTTCAACAATGAAATCAGAGGGCTTTTTGTTTTTGAACCATGAATATGCGACCTGGTCCGGCAAACCCCTGTCTGAAAAAGCAATGATACCAGGTTCTATGGAATTCAGAAAATTTAGTCGTGCCAATGCTACAATTCTTTCGAAGTCGGCAGGAAAAACACGACCCCCGGTCGGGGTAACGTTACCGGGAACGGAGGATAACACCTCCCTTGCCTGTTCCGCACCAACAGAAAAGCCCAATGAAGCCAAATGATTGATTACAGTTGTTTTTCCAAATCCGGGTCCTCCGGTGACAACGTAAACCATGTTATAATTCGTTTAACAGAGCAGGATTAAAAAAGAAGCCGCCCCTGCAGCAGGGACGGCTTCTGTAATATTTATAGTTACAGGTTATTCAATAACCAATGTTTCAGTTCTGCGGTTAAGAGCATATTCAGCTTCTGAACATTTAACTCCGTCTTTACATTTGTTGACTGGTTGTGTTTCTCCGTATGCCTGTGCATTTACTCTGGATGAGCTGATTCCTTTAGCTGTCAGATAATCAAGTACAGATTTTCCGCGTTTTTCAGAAAGCTTCATGTTGTAAGTTGCAGGACCCCTGTTGTCTGTATGAGATTTCATCTCAAGGTCGACTGATGGATTTGCAATCATTTCCTTAGCCAGACGATCCAGCTCAGCTTTTGAATCTGAATTCAGATCCCACTTGTCAAAGGCGAAGTAAACCTTGTAGATTTGACCAATGCAGGAAGGCTTGGATGGAGGTGGAGGAGGAACTGGTTTTGGTTCCGGTTTTGGTTCCGGTTTTGGCTGTGGCTTGGGAGCCTCAACAACAGGAGCGGGTTTGGCAGGTTTTTTCCCTAACATAAAGGAAAGACCGGCATGGGTATACAAATATCTTTCGCGAATTTGTGCGATAAGGAATCCTTCAGGACTACCAGGACCACCCTGGTTAACTCCGTCCAGACGGTTTGTATTTACCCAACTCCATTGTGTTCCGATATTCAATTTAACATTGTCAGACAAACGGAAAGCCAGGCCTGTTCCAATCGGAACTGTCCAGCCTCTCCATGCATCCTGCACTGTCTGATCAGTTTGCTCTACATTATTTACGTGGGTTACACCAGCACCAATTTTTGCATACCAGTAAACCTTACGGTCAAATTTATTTTTGGAGAAAAGGTTGTTAAGGTTCCATACAGAATTAAGGTCAAATTCGTTGATGCCGGTTTTGTAGGCACTGTAACCTGTACCTGACTTTGGTGAACCTGTTATTGAAGTACCATTGTATGAACCTTCAAGTGCAAAAACATGGGTGAAATTCTTTTTGATAATGAAACCATAACCAAAGCCGAGGTCATTATTGAAATCATTGACTTTCTTGAACAAGTTGTTACTTGACATGCTTGAGGATCCAGCAAAATTGGCGACTCCAGCATTGATTCCAATTTCCCATCTGTTATAGGGCAACTTCTCTGACTTGTCTCCCTTTGCTTCTTTGTCCTGAGCAAATGAAAGAGCAAAGCTTGCCAGGAGAGTTACAACCACTAAGCTAAGTTTTTTCATAATTGATGATTTAAGGTTGATTGAAAATATAATCTTATTTGAAATTTTATTTAGATTTTACAAAATAACAAAAGATTGAAATGATATACAACTATTTTTTAAGTTATTTTACAATATTTTAACAAAACATACATTTATTGACAATTTCTTCATGTAGATTGCTAAATTGTTTTGTATCTGCACAATAAAAAATATTTTTAATCATAAAGTAAGCAAATAACTTTTGTTTGAATACCTGCAACAAACCAATATGGCGTTGGCATCAACCTATTTTATGGAATATTTGGCACTCATCCCATGTTTAGCATTTTTAGGTTAATAAATGATTAGAAACTATATTTGGTATTGGATAGTCTAACACACACAAAAAAATGAATGTATTCTATATTGGGGAGATTCAAGGGAATTCTGCATTACTAAACCAGGAAGAATCGAAACACTGCATCAGGGTACTCCGAATGCAAAAAGGAGACCATGTTCTGCTGATGAATGGCAAAGGTTCCATTTTTGAAGCCCATTTAGAGATTCCCGACCCTAAGGGTTGTAAACTTACTATTATCAAGGAGGTAACAACTCCTGTCAAACGTACTTACCGGCTTACGGTCGCAATTGCCCCTACGAAGAACATCGACCGCTATGAATGGTTTCTCGAAAAATCGACTGAAATTGGTATTGACCGGATCATTCCTTTAATCTGTCAGCACTCTGAAAGAAGGGAAATCAAGACTGAAAGACTGGAGAAAATACTGGTGGCAGCCATCAAGCAGTCAGGTCAGCCTTTGCTGCCTGAACTAACGAAGCCGGTACCATTTAAGGTGCTTATGAATCAGAATTTTGAAGGCGATAAATTCATAGCTCATTGTGAGGTGTCGGAAAAAAATCCGTTTAAAAATGAAATCATCGCTGGAAAAAACGTCTTGATACTGATAGGGCCTGAAGGCGATTTCGATCCGGCAGAAATCAATCTGGCTGTCGAAAGCGGCTTCAGGCCCGTATCACTGGGAGACTCCAGGCTGAGGACAGAAACGGCAGGATTGGTAGCCTGTCATACGGTATGCCTGGTCAACCAAAAATAATCATCAGATCTTTCCCATTTCCAGCTGGAGCGTTTTGGTGGTAGCATCACAAACGGCTGTTGGTCCCCAGTACTGAATAGGCCCCGGGTAAACAAATGATGTTTTGACGGCCCAATCCTCACGCTGCCCTGCGAATGCCAGGAAAGGAGCGCCATCCATACGGACCAGTGCTTTTTGGATTACAGGCTTCATGACTCCGCTTCTGCGCTCCATGTTCATCATCATGGTGATCGGAACACCGCATGCCACCCATTGTTCGGATGATTCAGTGGTATTTCGCACACATGCCATATAGCCGGTCTTACCATCCGCAATCAAAAATGCCGCAGTCTGACCAAGAGAATAGCAATAGTCCGCATCAAAATTGGATGGAACAGCACAACGGCCCTCGTAACCAAAGAAGTGGCTCTGAGCGGAGAATTTGATTTTCACAATTCCTTGCTTTTTCAGGAGGGAAAGCTGTTTTTCAACCATTTCGATTAAAAGTTTTTCAGTTTCAATTCTTGAAACCTGAACATTACCATGAGGATCACGGTCGAGTGTAAGTTGTTTTGCGATTCCCTTTGGCAGTGACTGGAATACTTTCGCAGAGGCTGCTTCCAAACGTTTGGTGACAAAATCCCGTTTTTCCTCGTCTGTTGCTATCTCATTAAATTCGTCAGCCGTAGCGGAGCCTTCGGCCAGAAGGTCATTCAACTCCTCAATCAGAACTTTCATCTCAGGGATAAACTCGATCAATCCTTCAGGAATCAGTGCAACCCCGAAATTTTCGTTGTTTGCGGCACGTTTTGTGATGGTCCTGACAAGGTCGTCAACAATTTGCTTCAAGGTCTGGCCTTTGGCGGCAACTTCTTCTGATATAAGGCAAACATTGGGCTGCGTTTGAAGGGCACATTCCAAACCGATATGAGAAGCTGAACGTCCCATAAGTTTGATGAAGTGCCAGTATTTTTTGGCCGATGTGGCATCGCGCATGATGTTTCCTATTAATTCGGAATAAACCTTGCAGGCAGTATCAAAACCAAAAGAGGTTTCAATCATTTCGTTTTTCAGGTCTCCGTCAATTGTTTTGGGACATCCGATGACCTGAACCCCGCTCTTAAGTTTCATGTAATACTCTGCCAGCACGCAGGCATTGGTGTTGGAATCATCTCCCCCAATGATTACAATAGCGCTTATTGACAATTTCCGGCAAATTTCAAGTCCCTTGTCATACTGGTCGGTCTCTTCCAGTTTGGTGCGGCCTGAACCAATAATATCGAATCCACCGGTATTCCTGTATTCATCAATAATTCCGGAAGTAAGTTCGATGTAATTATGAAGGACAAGACCGCTCGGTCCGGAAAGAAAACCATAGAGCCGGTTCTCCGGATTCAGCTTCTTCAAAGCATCAAAGATACCGGCAATCACATTGTGACCACCCGGTGCCTGTCCGCCGGACAAAATAACGCCAACGTTCATTTTCTTTGCAGCAATCGTTGCGTCACTGACCTCCAGTGTCAACATCGGCATGCCGTAGGTATGGGGAAACAGTTTCCCTATTTCATCCTGATCAGCGACAGACCGGGTTTTTTCACCTGAAACAACCCTCACATTTCCCTGCAAAGCTTTTGGCATCTTTGGCGCATACTTTGCCCTTTCGATTTCTAAGGCACTTCTTGTCATATTTTATTATTTTAAGTCGGGTAATCAATTTTGCCGCAAAACTAAGGCACAAATTTCAAAAAAATGGCTATCAGGACAAGGTTGAGCATAAATTTGACAATCTTTTAATATTAAGCCGGGCCAAGAATTTAGTTCTTCGCCTTGGTTCTTTCCTGCTTTGGGGCTGAATCCCTTCCTGCCGACTTGAGTGATTGATGCAAAATATATTCTATCTGGCCGTTGACACTGCGGAACTCATCCGCAGCCCAACGCTCCAGAGCATCATACACCTCTTGCTGAACACGGAGAACAAAAGATTTTTTCTTGCTCATACCTTTTCAGGTTAGTAAATTGACCCTGCATTGATCACCGGACGGGCAGATTCATCCGCACACAGCACAACCAACAGGTTACTTACCATGGAGGCTTTCTTTTCATCGTCCAGTTCGATAATGCTCTTGTCCTTAAGCTCATCCAATGCAAGTTTGACCATCCCTACTGCACCCTCGACGATTTTCTGACGGGCTGCTATTATCGCGGTTGCCTGCTGACGACGGAGCATTGCACCAGCAATCTCCGGGGCATAGGAAAGATTCGAAATCCTGGCTTCAATCACTTCAATCCCGACGAGTGAAAGCCGCTCCTTAATTTCTGAAGCAAGTGCAACGTTTATTTCATCAATACCAGAGCGAAGGCAAATTACTTCCGTTTCATTATCCTGCTCGATATTGTCGTAAGGATAAGTGTGCGCAAGCTTACGAAGGGCTGATTCGGTCTGGATCTTGATGAATTTCTGGTAGGATTCCTCGAATTTGATTTTCCTGATTCCAGATTTCGGATCTACCTCCTCAAGAGATTCAATGTCAAACACCGCCTTGTAAGTGTCCACTACTTTCCAGACCACAATGGCACTGATCAGGATCGGATTCCCCTGCTGATCATTGACTTTGATAACATCCGATTCCAGGTTTCTGATCCTGAGCGAAACTTTTCTTTTCACGTAAAAAGGGTTCAGCCAAAAAAAGCCGTTTCCCTTAACTGTACCGCAATACTTTCCAAAGAATACCAGTACCTTGGTTTGATTCGGCTGCACAATAAATAAGCCGGTCATCCATACAACACCGGTGACAGATAAAAGAATATAAACAGGAATTATCCAGATTTCCCTGAATATTAAAGAAAACAGCGGCACAAACAATAGCACCATGGCGACAAAAAGCTGCAAAAACCCATTGTTTCTAAGTTCAATTTCCTTTTCCATTTTGAGTAATATTAAATGATATCACAATGATATCATTTTAATTTCAATTCACCAAATTCTACCACTGAAAAATGAATCATGTTTATTCCCGATTACCATAATTTATTCAATTTTGGCGGAAAGTATTTGTAAATTTACCGGCTAGTAGAAACTACCCATCATACCCTGATATATGTCCGAAAATATTAAAGATCAATATATTGAAATAAAGGGAGCCAAGGTTCACAACCTTAAAAACATCGATATTAAGATACCCAGAAACAAGCTTGTTGTGATAACCGGGCTTTCCGGATCCGGAAAATCCTCTCTGGCTTTCGACACCCTTTATGCCGAAGGACAGCGACGCTATGTTGAATCGTTATCTTCCTATGCCCGTCAGTTCCTGGGAAGAATGGACAAACCTGAGGTTGATTACATCAAAGGAATTCCGCCCGCTATTGCAATTGAGCAAAGGGTAAATACACGCAATCCAAGGTCGACAGTCGGAACTTCCACTGAGATCTATGATTACATGAAATTGCTGTATGCAA
>CAZDLO010000018.1:0-46032 GCA_964506325.1 uncultured Tangfeifania sp. | reverse complement strand
TGTCTTATCTCTCCTTCCTGGTGTCTTATATTGTGTTGATATAATTTACAATCCAGTCACCCACTGCAGAGGTTGAGAGCGCTTTGGATTTGTCATCTGTCAGATCTTCCGTAACAGCACCGGCCTCGAGCGATGCTTCCACGGCTTTCCTGATAATGGCAGCCTCTTCGTTCAGCGAGTAAGCATATTCAAACAACATGGCTGCTGAGAGGATGGTAGCGCAAGGGTTGGCAATGTTTTTGCCTGCTGCCTGGGGGTACGATCCATGAATTGGCTCAAATACTGAAGTGTGAATGCCAATGGAAGCAGAAGGTAACATCCCGAGAGATCCGGCAATTACACTTGCTTCATCGGTTAGGATATCCCCGAACATATTTTCGGTCACCATTACATCGAAGCGTTTTGGCCATTGTATCAGCTGCATGGCGGCATTGTCAACGAACATATATTCCACCTCAACTTCAGGGTACTGTGGTTCCATCTCTTTGGAAATCTGTCTCCACAACCTGGAAGTAGCCAGAACATTCGCTTTGTCCACAACTGTAAGCCTTTTTTTGCGTTTCATGGCAAATTCGAAGGATAGCTTCAGGATGCGCTCAACTTCCATCCTGGTATAAATACAGGTATCGTAGGCAGTATCGCCATTCTCACTTCGGCCCTGAGGTTGTCCGAAATAGAGTCCTCCGGTGAGTTCCCGTATGGCAACAAAATCGGCCCCTTCTATACGTTCAGTTTTAAGGGGAGACTTTTCCAGCAGGGACGGGAAGGTGATCAAAGGCCTGATGTTGGCATAGAGCCCCAGCTTTTTGCGCATGGCAAGCAGTCCTTGTTCCGGACGTACTTTCGCTGAAGGATCGTTGTCAAAACGGGGATGCCCGATGGCTCCAAAAAGTACTGCGTCTGATTTCATGCACAGTTCGTGGGTTTCGTCGGGATAGGGGTTTCCTGTTGCATCTATTGCGACTGCTCCAACCAGTGCTTCCTTTGTATGAAGCTCGTGCCCAAATTTCTTCGCAACGGCTTCAGTAACCCTTAGTGCTTGTTTTACTATTTCGGGCCCGATTCCATCTCCGGCCAGTACGGCGATATTCAATTTCATAACAATTTTTATTTCAGATTTTTATTGCTTTGTAAAGAGTTTCTGGTTTTGGATCAACTTCTCAAAAAATGGTCACAAAGATACATTTTTGGAACTGTAATATTCCGGAATGCCGGTTTGATAAGTTACAAATCAGTTCTGTTTAGAATATTTGTCCCTCGCTTTCAATGATATTGAGCATTTTGATCGTTGCTTTGATAGCGGCCGCTGTCTGATCAGGGTCAAGGCCCCTGGTTTTAAATTCACGGCCAAGCTCCCAGGTTATCAATGTTTCAACCAAAGCATCCGTTTTTCCGCCTGGGGGAATTGTTACGGTATAGTCGATCAGTGAAGGCAACTCTTTGTGCAGTTTATGGTAAATATGACGCAGCGCATTCATAAATGCATCATACTGTCCATCACCCGAACCGGCTTCTTCATACAACTGTCCGTTCATTTCAAGACAGACGGTTGCCATTGGCCTCAGGCCCAGGGCATGGGAGATGGCGTAGTTGCGCAAAGTGATTTTTTCGAAGATGGACTCACTTTGCAATACATCCGACAGGATATATGGCAAATCCTCAGATGTCACTGATTCCTTCTTATCTGCCAGCTCAATGACTTTATCCGTTACCTTTTTGAGGTTTTCGGGGTCAAGCCGTATTCCCATTTCTTCGAGATTCTTTGCAATATTTGCTTTCCCGGAGGTTTTGCCAAGCGCATATTTCCGGGTGCGTCCAAACCTTTCCGGAAGAAGATCGTTGTAATAAAGGTTGTCCTTGTTGTCCCCGTCTGCATGGATTCCGCTGCACTGGGTGAAGACATTTTCGCCAATAATGGGCTTGTTGCCCGAGATACGGATCCCGGAGAATGTCTCCACCAGGTGGCTCACCATATTGAGTTTGTGCTCATTGATAGAATTGGACATCTTCAGATGATCATTCAGCAAAGCCACCACACTCGACAATGGGGCATTTCCTGCTCTTTCACCCAAACCGTTGATGGTTGTATGAATTGTGTTGATACCGGCACGGATAGCAGCATCAACATTGGCAACGGCAAGGTCATAATCATTGTGGGCATGAAAATCAAAATGAAGCATAGGAAAATTGCGAATCATGGTGGAACAGAACAGGTGTGTTTCTGTAGGATTCAAAATGCCCAGCGTATCAGGAAGCATCATTCTTTTGACCGGCTCATTTTTAAGCCCTTCCAGCATGAAATTGACATATTCAGGTGAGTTTCGCATGCCATTCGACCAGTCTTCCAGGTAGATATTCACGGAGATATTCATCTTTACTGCCAGAGCAATTGATTTCTTTAGGTCTTCAAGGTGTTGTTCAGGACTCTTTTTCAACTGCTGCGTGACATGTCGGAGCGATCCCTTTGCAAGAAGGTTGATAACCCTTCCGCCTGCTTTGGCAATCCAGTCGAGCGAGGTTGTACCATCAACAAATCCGAGTATTTCGATCCTGTCGTGGTATTGAGTGCCTTTGGCCCATTCCATTATTTTCCTGGCCCCAAGCAGTTCCCCCTCAGACACTCTGGCAGAAGCAATCTCCAGGTAATCTACCCTGACCTCTTCAAGCAGAATCTTAGCGATATTCAGTTTTTCAGATTCTGAAAAGGATACCCCTGAGGTTTGTTCCCCGTCTCTCAGGGTCGTATCCATGATGTATATTTTTTGCTTCATCAGAAATATAAAAGATTCATGAAAGCTTAAAAGTAGAAGATGCAAATACAGAAAGCATCACTTGTTATTTAGTCTCAAAGGCTTCAATCTCTTTTTTGAGATTCAGCAGGTAATCAATGTCGTCATAACCTTTTAAAAGGCACTCTTTTTTGTAAGGATTAATATCGAACCGGTATTCTGTCGAACGGGAAACGTTGCATATTACCTGGCTCTCAAGGTCAACCTCAAAACTGGCAACTGGATTCTCCCCGATGGTTTCAAACATGCCGGTCAGAAAATCTTCAGACACCTGGATTGGCAGTAAGCCATTATTCAGTACATTGTTTTTGAAAATGTCGGCAAAGAAACTGGATACTACTACCCTGAAACCATAATCATAGACAGACCAGGCCGCATGCTCCCTGCTTGAACCGCTGCCGAAATTTTTCCCGGCGACCAGGATCGTTCCGGTATATTTTGGATGGTTTAGAACAAAGTCAGGGTTGGGAGTTCCGTCCTTTCTGTAGCGCCAGTCACGAAAAAGATTGTCGCCAAATCCTTTTCGTTCGACCGCTTTGAGGAACCTGGCAGGAATGATCTGATCCGTATCCACATTCTCGATGGGAAGCGGAACTGCCGAACTTATTATTTTGATAAATTTCTCTATTGACATTTGTGATAAAATTATAATTCTGGATGAGTATTGATCAGACACCGGGGTTGGAAATAACCCCGCTAACAGCCGCGGCAGCCGCAACAAGAGGGCTCGCCAGCATCGTGCGTGCACCCGGGCCCTGGCGACCTTCAAAATTACGGTTGGAGGTGGAGACCGCATATTTCCCCTCGGGAATTTTGTCGTCGTTCATGGCCAGGCAGGCGGAGCATCCCGGTTGGCGGAGTTCAAATCCGGCTGATTCCAATATCTCAACAATACCTTCTTCACGGATCTGCTGTTCAACCTGTTTAGAGCCGGGAACAATCCAGGCAGTTACCCACGGTGCTTTCTTTTTGCCCCTGATATAGTTGGCAAACATCCTGAAGTCTTCAATACGGCCATTGGTACAACTGCCAACAAAGACGTAGTCGATCTTCTTGCCAAGTAGTTTTTCTCCTGGTTTGAATCCCATGTATTCCAGGGATTTGATAAAGGTAGCCCGATCACTTCCTGTAAGATCCTCGCCCATTGGAATTGAACCATCAACACCTACACCCATACCCGGGTTGGTTCCATAGGTGATCATTGGGGTAATTTCTGCGGCGTTATAGGTGTATTCTGTGTCAAACTGTGCGTTTTCATCAGTTTTGAGTTTTCTCCACTCCTCTACTTTTTGATCCCATTCATTGCCTTTGGGAGCCACTTCTCTGCCTTTCAGGTAGGCATAAGTAGTTTCATCAGGAGCAATCATTCCTCCCCGTGCTCCGCATTCAATGCTCATATTGCATAAGGTCATTCTCGCTTCCATAGACAATGACCTGATCGCCGATCCGGCAAACTCTATGAAATGGCCGGTTCCACCGGAGGTTGAAATTTGGGCTATCACATAAAGGGCTATATCTTTGGAAGTTACATTTTCCGCCAATGTTCCTTCAACATTGATCCTCATTTTTTTTGGTTTGGGTTGCAGGATGCACTGACTGGCAAATACCATCTCGACTTCACTGGTTCCGATGCCAAAGGCAATGCTGCCAAAAGCACCATGGGTGGAGGTGTGGCTGTCACCACAGACAATTGTCATGCCCGGTTGCGTAATCCCAAGTTCGGGACCGATGATGTGCACAATTCCGTGCCATTTGTGACTTAATCCATACAATGGTATGTCGTGCCTGGTACAATTTGCCGTGAGAGTTTCCACCTGCTTGCGTGAAAGCTCCTCCTTGATCGGGAGATGCTGTTCAATGGTTGGTACATTGTGATCAGGGGTTGCGACAGTATTCTGCGGACGGAAGACTTTAAGTCCGCGCTTCTCTAAACCTGAGAACGCTACCGGACTTGTCACTTCATGTATAAAATGCCTGTCAATGTAAAGGACTGAAGGACCACCTTCTATTTTGCTGACAACGTGTGCATCCCAAATCTTGTCAAATAATGTTGTTGGTTCCAAGATAAATTCTTTTAATAATATTCTTTTTATAATAGAGCAGTAATATATTAAAGCTCAAAAACCGGTGCTATAATAATTTGGTCAGAAGAAAGACGTCTTTTGGCAGTGTAATCATTCTGTTTTTACGTCAGAAGCCAATTCGCTGTTACCAATTTTGTTAAGTGCATCCAGAAATGCCTCAACAGAAGCGGTAATTATGTCAGTATTGGCTCCGAAGCCATTGTAAATATTGCCTTCGGATTCAACCTGCATGTGTACCTTGCCCACATCGTCGCTTCCTTTGTTGATAGCCTGAATCAGGAATTCCTGCAAGGTTACCTTACGGTGGATGATGGACTTTACAGCTTTTATGGCCGCATCTACAGGTCCGTTCCCTGATTCAGTGGCAGTAAATTTCTCTCCTGCGATGTTGAGCCTCAACGTAGCCATTGGAATGAGGTTCTTGCCTGTAACAACCTGCAGGAAATCCAGTTTGATCCGGCGTTCATTCATACTTCTCTCACCAACCAGCATTAAAAGGTCATCTTCCTTGATGTCTTTTTTCTTGTCGGCCATCAGCAGAAACTCCTGGTAAACCTCATCGAGTTTTTCTTTTTCGAGTTTAAAGCCCAGCATTTCAAGGTGATGGTTCAATGCGGCCCGGCCGCTTCTGGCAGTTAAAACAATGGATGATTCATTTATTCCAACCTCAACCGGATCAATGATCTCATAGTTTTCGCGGTTTTTTAGTACACCGTCCTGGTGAATGCCACTTGAATGAGCGAAGGCATTTCTTCCGACAATGGCCTTGTTCGGCTGAACCGGCATGTTCATCAGGCTCGAGACAAGCTTACTCGTCGTGTAGATATTCTTTGAATTGATGTTGGTATAAAGATTCAGTTCTTTGTGGGAGCGAAGTATCATCACAACTTCCTCCAGCGAGGTGTTCCCAGCTCTTTCTCCAATACCATTGATGGTAACTTCAACTTGTCTGGCCCCGTTCATTAAACCTGCAATCGTATTTGCCGTAGCCATTCCCAGGTCATTGTGGCAATGGGTTGAAATGATCGCTTTGTCAATATTGGGAACATTTTCCATCAGGAATTTGATTTTTTCTCCGAAATCGTAAGGAAGACAGTAACCGGTAGTATCCGGTATATTGACTACGGTGGCTCCTGCCTTAATAACTGCCTCTATAACTCTTGCCAGGTAAACATTGTCAGAACGGCCTGCATCTTCAGCATAGAATTCAACATCCTCAACAAATCTTTTGGCATACTTAACCGCCCTGACTGCCCGGTCAAGAATCTCGTCCGGCGTAGAATTCAGTTTGGATACAATGTGGTAGGGTGATGTACCGATTCCGGTATGAATCCGCCCGCGTTTAGCATATTTCAGGGATTCTGCAGCAACTTCAATGTCCTTCTCTACGGCACGTGTCAGGGCACAGATGGTGGGCCAGGTGACTGCCTTGGAAATTTCCACTACCGAATTGAAGTCACCCGGACTGGAAATGGGAAATCCTGCCTCAATGACGTCGACACCCAGTTGTTCAAGCGCTTTGGCTACCTCAATTTTTTCAATTGTATTCAGCTGGCATCCGGGAACCTGTTCTCCGTCACGCAGTGTAGTGTCAAAAATATATACCTTATTATCCATAACATTTTAATTATCAAATGTTTGTAAAAAAACAATGGAATTCAACAAAAAATTGGCCTGCCAATCGACAATTTGAAAAATTAGGCACTCAGTACCGGGTAACCTCCAAGGAAAATGTACAGGAAGTGTTACGGTAAGTTTTTCGTTTTGTCAGATTTCAGGATATTTTAGTTGTTCTCCGGTCTAAGTTTACGGACAGCCGAACCAGCCCTCCACATTTCTGATTCCCTTAATTCTGTCAGTTCTTCCTCAAGTTTAACCCGGTAATCAGCCTTGCTGTTGGAATCGATTGAACGTTGAGCCTCGTTTCCTGCCGCAACTTCCTTGTAAAGCTCTTCAAATACAGGTTTGGAAGCATCCCTGAATTTTTTCCACCAATCCAGCGCACCGCGTTGTGCAGTCGTTGAGCAGTTGGCATACATCCAATCCATTCCGTTTTCAGCAACCAGTGGCATAAGGCTTTGCGTCAGCTCTTCAACTGTCTCATTGAATGCTTCGGAAGGAGAGTGTCCGTTGCTGCGGAGTACTTCATACTGCGCGGCAAAAATTCCCTGGATAGCTCCCATTAATGTGCCGCGCTCCCCGGTGAGGTCAGAGAAAACCTCCTTTTTGAATGTTGTTTCGAACAGGTAACCGGATCCTACGCCGATCCCGAGCGCTACTACTCTATCCCAGGCTTTCCCTGTGGCATCCTGGAAAATGGCATAGCTGGAGTTCAGTCCGCGACCTTGAAGGAACATTCTGCGGAGGCTGGTACCTGATCCTTTAGGTGCAACAAGAATGACATCCACATCGGCGGGAGGTACAATTCCTGTTCTTTCCTTGTAGGTAATACCGAAACCGTGGGAGAAATAAAGAGCCTTGCCTGCAGTAAGGTTCTTTTTAACGGTTGGCCATAAAGAAATCTGACCTGCATCAGAAAGCAAAAACTGGAGGATCGTACCTCTCTGACATGCTTCTTCGATTTCGAAAAGTGTTTTTCCCGGAATCCATCCATCGGCAACTGCCTTGTCCCAGGTCTTGGAATCTTTCCGCTGACCGATAATCACATTGAATCCGTTGTCACGAAGGTTCAGTGACTGACCCGGACCCTGCACTCCATAACCAAGGATGGCAATGGTGTCATTCTTTAATACTTCCTGTGCTTTTACCAATGGGAACTCTTCACGGGTCACCACATTCTCTTCTGTTCCTCCAAAATTAATCTTAGCCATTTTTGTTTTTTATTATGTTATTCGTACTAAATTTCTTATTTCAAACGTTAACAGTCAATACTTAAAAAATTTGTAAATCACTGTTTCATTGATGGTTGCAGGCGTTACTTAATCTTTGCCTCCATTTTGGCGAACAGGGTGTCCCTTTCCCGCAGGAATTCTGAAAGCCGTTCAATCGGAGAACGCGTAATTGCTATCCGTCCCGATCGGATAAACTGCAAAACGCCAAATTGATTCAACCCGTTGAACAGCGCCTGGGTCTCTTCCTTGTGTCCGGTTTTTTCAATGACAGTATACTCTTTGGTGATTTCAAGGATTCGTGCATTGTGCTTCCGGACCATTTTCTCAATCATGTCGCTTTCGACCAGGGCCTGCGTGGAAACCTTGTACAAGGCAATCTCCTGGGAGATCATTTCTTCATCGGTGTGGTAAAAGGCTTTTAGTACTTCAATCTGCTTCTCTATCTGCCGGACAATATTTTCCACTTTTTCCTTCTCCTCATTTACGACAATGGTAAATTTGGAAATTCCCGCAATCGCTGATTCGGAAACGGTGAGACTCTCAATGTTAACTTTCCTTCGGGTGAAAATAATGGTAATCCTGTTTAACAGACCAATGTGGTTTTCACTGTAGGCGCTTATGATATATTCTTGCTTCATGGCTTCTTTTTATTGGGTGAAATTTATAATTCGTCCGCACCAAGGAGACAATTTGATACTGTGGCACCTGCCGGAACCATCGGGAAGATATTGTCTTCCTGCTCGATTTTAACTTCAAGAAGATAAGGGCCTTCACAGGCAATCATGGCTTTCATTGCCGGTTCGAGATCTTTTCTGTCTGATACCACTGCCCCCGGAATTCCATAGGCATCGGCGAGTTTTACAAAATCCGGACTGTTTATTTCCGTAAATGAGTATCTTTTTTCAAAGAACAGTTCCTGCCACTGGCGCACCATTCCCAAAAAGTCGTTGTTCAGGATCACAATCTTAACCGCCAGTTTTTCCTGGGCAATGGTGCCCAGTTCCTGGATGGTCATCTGGATTCCGCCGTCCCCTACGAAGAGGATGACATCTTTCCCGGGAGCTCCCATTTTTGCTCCCATAGCTGCCGGAAGTCCAAAGCCCATGGTTCCAAGTCCGCCGGAAGTAACCCAGGACCTGGACTGGTTAAAACGGGCATATCGGGCTGCTGCCATCTGGTTCTGTCCGACATCGGTTACGATAACCGCTTTGTTGGCGGTGAGATTGGTAGCCAAACGAACGACTTCTCCCATGGTCAACCCGGGTTTTGTCGGCTTTAAATCGTAAACTATAACCTTTTCTTCCTCTTTCTTTCTTGCCTGCAGGAATTCATCCACCCATTCTGTATGTTTTCTTTTTGTTACCAGGGTAGAAAGCAGCCGGAGGGTATGTTTGGCATCTCCTAGAATAGCGACCTCTGTCTTGATGTTCTTGTCGATTTCAGCGGGATCGATTTCAATATGGATAACTTTGGCTTGCTTGGCGTAGGTCTTGATATTCCCTGTTACCCTGTCGTCAAAGCGCATTCCCACGGCAATCAGTACATCACACTCATTGGTTTTGATGTTGGGGGCGTAATTGCCATGCATGCCGAGCATACCCATGTTTAAGGGATGGTCGCTTTTCAGGGCGGAAATGCCGAGGAGGGTGGTTGCCGCAGGGATACCTGTTTTTTCGATGAACTGAACCAGTTCCTTTTCTGCCCCGGAGAGCAATATTCCCTGCCCAAAAATCAGGAATGGTTTTTTGGCAGAGTTGATAAGATCGGCAGCATTTTTGATGTAGGTCTTATTGGTCGGATACTCCGGAACATAAGATCGGATCCTTGTGCATTTTTTGTAGGCGAAATTGAGTTTTCCGAATTGAGCATCTTTGGTTATATCCAGCAATACTGGTCCGGGTCGTCCGGTTGAGGCAATGTAAAACGCCTTTGCGATGGCTTCCGGGATTTCCTCTGCCTTGGTTATCTGGTAATTCCATTTTGTTACAGGCATTGAGATGCCGATTACATCAGATTCCTGGAAGGCATCTGTTCCAAGTAGCCCGGAGGTAACCTGGCCGGTAACGCAAACCAAAGGTGTAGAATCAATCATTGCATCCGCAATGCCGGTTATCAGGTTGGTTGCTCCCGGACCGGAGGTGGCAAAGCAAACACCAACCTTGCCCGAAACACGGGCACATCCCTGGGCAGCATGGACAGCACCTTGCTCATGCCTGACAAGAATGTGATTTACGGCATGGCCGTAATCGTACAATGCATCATAAATTGGCATGATAGCTCCACCCGGATATCCGAAGATAGTGTCTACGCCTTCTGCAACCAGAGAACGGACCATTGCTTCCGAACCTTTGATTTCTATGGTTTCTTTCGGAGTATTTTTTATTTTCTCATTTTTGGTTGTCATAATCTGATCATTTATTGTATAAGAATCTATATTTCCTTTTTTGGTTATTGATATGTCTGTATCGTTAATCGAGCATCCGGATTGCACCCATGTCAGCCGAAGATACATTCTGTGCATAAGCTTTCAATGCCTTGCTGATGTTCCTGTTCCGGGAAGCCGGTTTGTACGCATCTTTACCCTTGGACTCTTCAGCTGATTTGCGAGCTGCCATTTCATCGTCTGTCACAATCCAGTTGATGGTTCTGCCCGGAATGTCAATGATAATTTTATCACCGTCTTTCAGCAGGGCAATCTCTCCGCCTGCTGCGGCTTCAGGTGAAACATGGCCGATTGAAAGTCCTGAGGTTCCTCCGGAAAATCTTCCGTCTGTAAGCAGGGCGCAGGATTTGTCCAGTTTCCTTGATTTAAGATAGGAGGTAGGATAGAGCATTTCCTGCATTCCGGGCCCCCCCCTGGGTCCTTCATAACGGATGATTACTACATCACCTGCTTTGACTCTTCCTTCAAGTATCCCGGTGCATGAATCCTCCTGCGATTCAAAAATGCGGGCAGTCCCTTCGAAATGGTACACCGAAGCATCAACACCTGCTGTTTTTACTATACAACCGTTGCGTGCAATGTTACCATATAAAACTGCCAGTCCACCTTCTTTGGAAAAGGCATTTTCAACCTGGCGGATACAACCGTTCACCCGGTCAAGGTCAAGTTCTGAATAGTATTTTTCCTGCGATCCCATCACCAGGTTGCGGCCGATGTTGCCGGGGGCAGAGGCATACATTTTTTTTGCCCAGGAAGTTGCGCCAACCCTGCGGATGTCCCATTTTTCAATGGCAGCAGCCAGGGTTGGCTCATCCACCCGGTACACACCTGGGTTCAAAAGGTTTTTTCTTTCAAGTTCACCAAGGATCCCAAAAATTCCGCCTGCCCTGTTTACATCCTGTATGTGATAGGAGGAACTCGGTGCTACTTTGCAGATGCAAGGTACTTTTCGGGAAAGTTCGTCCATGTCTTTCATGGTAAAATCAACGCCGGCTTCATGAGCCACTGCCAGGAGATGTAAAACCGTATTGGTCGAACCACCCATGGCAATGTCCAGCGTCATGGCATTCATGAACGCATCACGCGTAGCTATTGACCGGGGTAATACATTCTCGTTTCCTTCAAGATAATATTCGTTGGTGATTTCAACAATCCGTTTGGCAGCCTTCTCAAACAGCCCTTTCCTGTTGGCGTGTGTCGCTACGACTGTTCCGTTGCCCGGAAGTGAGAGCCCGAGTGCCTCGGTGAGGCAGTTCATTGAATTGGCCGTAAACATTCCGGAGCATGACCCACAGGTAGGACACGCATCCATCTCAACCTCAGATAGTAATGTTTCATCCACAGTGTCATCTGCAGCCATCACCATTGCATCAACAAGGTCATATTGCCTGCCTCGGATCTCACCGGCTTCCATCGGACCACCGGAAACAAAAATGGACGGGATGTTAAGGCGCATTGAGGCCATAAGCATTCCCGGCGTAATCTTGTCGCAGTTTGAGATACAAATCATCGCGTCTGCCTGGTGAGCATTAACCATGTATTCGACACTGTCAGCTATCAGGTCGCGGGAGGGAAGTGAATAAAGCATTCCGTCGTGCCCCATAGCGATTCCGTCATCAATGGCAATGGTATTGAATTCAGCCGCAAAACAGCCTTCCGCTTCGACCAGCTTCTTGACCATTTGTCCTACTTCATGCAAATGTGCATGGCCAGGAACAAATTGTGTGAAAGAGTTGACAATGGCTATGATAGGTTTGCCGAAATGGTTCTCCTTCATGCCGTTGGCGCGCCATAAGCTTCTGGCTCCTGCCATTTTCCGACCTTGTGTCGATTGATTGCTTCTTAACCCTTTTTGCATAATGTTTAACTAAAAAAAGAACCTTCCTCGTTTTGTTGAGAAAGGTTCTTCTTATTTTTTGTCATCACAAAGACTCAACCTCCTCAACCAGCACAGACGAGAATTAGAATAACCACGAGGAGGAGAATGTCAACGGATAATTTCATATTTTGTTTTACTCACAGTTTACATTTTTGTTTCAGTGATTTTTATACTAAATACTCACTTTGACAGCGGCAAAAGTATAAATTTAAAACAGACCACAAAATAAAATTGTAAGTAATCAAGGTTAAATAATTAATAAATTAAAGAAAAAATTCCTTTTTGGTTACTGGTTGTGAATTATGGAATATTTTAACCAAAAATTCAAAATTCGTATTTAAGCAGGGAAACGATGCTTGATCATTCCCCCTTGTGGTTGTAAAAGGATAAGAGAATTGTTTCCAGAAGTTTCGAGGATTCCTGGGATGTGAGGTCGAAATTATTGAGAATTACGGCAAAGAGGATGGTTTTTCCATCGATCGATGTCATGGTTCCTGCAAGGCTCCTGACTCTTTCCATGGAGCCCGTCTTTGCCCTGACATTCTTTTCAAGTGGGGTGCCTTTGAATGCATTTTTCAGTGTCCCGTCGATTCCTGCAACAGGAAGTGAACCAAAGAACAGCTCCCTGCTATTGCCGTCATAGATGAATTTCATCGTTTCGACCAGTGTTTGTGTTGAAAGGGCATTGCTTCTGGAAAGCCCGCTGCCATCTGCCGGGAAGAATCCCAGGTCAGATATCGATTTATCCTTGCAGAATTGCCGGTATGCTTTCAGTCCGTTTTCAATGGTAGGTTCCCCTGCATATTTCCGTCCGATTTCGCGAAGAAGGTGTTCGGCATATAGATTAAGGCTCTCCTTGTTGAGCGGCACAATCAGTTCTTTCAGTGGTGGTGATTCAATGCTGCTGAGAAGGACTCTCCCGGTGCTGTCTTGTGCAGGTAATATGCCGGTATTCCCTGTAATTACTATGCCATTCTCTCTTAAGGAGGAGAGGAAGGTTCTGGCAGCTACTGCCGGAGGATCCGGCATTGCTGCCTTTACCACAAAGTCGGCATTGCCGGCCGGTATGGTACCCACAATATACTGACTGAGAGAACCGGGTGCCCCAAAGGCAATGGTATGATCCCCGGTCCTGAAGGATGAAACCACCTTGTTCACAAGAGACAATCCGGCTATTTCAGGTTTTTTTGCCAGGATCGTTACTTCCTTTCCTTCCGTTTTTGGCGAGGCGAAGTGAATCTCATACAGGTTATCCCTGAATGAAAGGGCAGAGACCCCTGCCCCATAGTAATTTCCAATATCATCCCATGCCCATCCTCCCGGGACGGACGTCTGATCCATTGCAGACAGATCCAGCAATAACCGGCCATTTATTTTTTTTAGGCCTGCAGTTTTCATATCCCTGATCCAGTTTTCAAAGCAATTGCTGTAGAAATCACTGAAATAGGTGGAATAAAAGGCTGGATCTCCTCCGCCTTTCAGGACCAGGTCTCCTGTAAGTTCTCCGGTTTCCGGGTCAATTTTACCGGTATATCCAAGCGAGGTGGAAAAGGTAAAGGCAGGTCCGAGCATATCAATGGCCACTGCAGTGGTGAAAAGCTTCATCACAGAGGCAGTGGAAAGGCTTTTCTGATCTGATGCAAGGATTATTTTTCCTGTTTCAGCATCAATGGCATATATACTGTAGGAGACAGTGCTCAGTCTTTCGGTATTAAAAAAACGATCGACTGGCTTTGTCCCGGCAAAACCTTGTGAAAAAATAAATTGTAAAAGCAGAAGTACAATAGTCAATAGCCGCATGGTATTGTAAATTTTAATTAAACCCTTAGGTAATCTTCCTTTATAAATTGTGCCACTGGAGTGCCTTAAAACGTGTAAATATAGGAAACAGGTATCAGAAAAATCAGAACCAGAATCCCAGGGAAAAGAATGGAAGAATGGATTTGTCGACACTTGACATGCTGAGATTCATCATGAGAGGACCGACCACGCTGTCGTAAGCCACATTGAACCCATATCCGTAAATCGTTGTATATTTACTGAAGAAGAGGTTGTCTTCACTGTACATGCCGAAATCCCCGCTTAGGGATACATATACCTTTTCCCACATTTTTAAGCGGGCTTCCAGCCTTCCGACACCGATACTGCCTGTCATTAACTCCATCCTTCTCAACCCGTTGAAAGCAATATTGTTTTCGAAGTAATCAGGTTGCTTCAGTCCCCCTACGTTGGTGCGATGGAAAAATGATTCATTTTCTCCGAATACCAGCCTGCTGTCCAGTCCATATCGAAGTACGATCCGGTCAGAAAGAGATCTTGCCCTTGCATAAACAAAATCGCCAATCATAACAGGGCTTGTACTCCATTTGTTGAGCAAAATTTTGATGCCGCCTCCTACCATGACACCCCTGGTTGGGAAATATACTTTATCCAGGCTGTTGTGCTCAATTTTGGAAAAGAGGTTGAAATAGGTTTCATTGAAAATATTGTAACCGGTTGTATCCCCGATGACAGACCCGGTACGGTAACTGTCCATTGAGCCGCCGATGGTAAACCTTGTTGCATCATTAAGGTACGAATGGGATGCCAGCTGCAGATTTATCAGTGTTTTGTCAATTTCTGCCGTTTTCTTGTCATCTTCATACCTGTTAAACCGGTCTTCAACATACAGGATTTTGGAGAAAAAGCCGGGTTTCCAACCCCTGTCAAGTGAATAGTGGGCGGCAAACATGGGGTATTCGGATAATTTTGCATCGACCGACAATCTAGATCCGAAGAAGTTCTGGTTTCTGAGTGTAAGATTCAACAACATGGAAGATTTGTAATCTGAATCATACCTGAGCCCGGCATTGATTTTGTTGTTTTTCCGCTCTTTTACCTCTATTTGAAGGGTTTTGGACCTGTTTCCAACAACCTGGAAATTGACGAATTCGTAGTTGCCGGTGGAATAAAGCCTCGAAATTCCATTCCTGAGGTGTTCCATGGTAACACGCTGGTTGTGCTTAATTCCAACCTGTCCCAGGTAAAAAGCGATCTGGGTTCGGTCTGTTCCTGTCACTTCAATGTTGCTGATGACCAGAGTGGAGTCATTGCCAATTGGCTGACGAGCAATCCTTGGCTTAACTTCAAGCCTTAAGGAGTCCCTCAGCCGGATCAGCTGCGGCAAAGCGCGCCTTGCTGCTTCTTCCCCCAGCTGGATCATCTTTATGGCAGATTCAGCTCCAAAGTCCGCCGCGGAGAATCCCCGGAGATAGGGGCGAATATTGATATCTGCTGCCCGAACGTTTTCGTTTTTCTTTTGTTTTCCCATGAAGCTGATCATTTGGGCGATCACATCCGGGATATCTTTTAGTTCATTGGAAGTCATAAGGCTGTCGGTTATGTCAACACCGATGATAATATCTGCCCCCATTTCCCTGCACCGGTCAACCGGATAATTGTTTACAATTCCACCGTCAACCAACTTCTTGCCGTCGATCTCGGTGGAAGTAAATGCGGCAGGTACGGCAATACTTGCCCGGATAGCCTTGGGAAGACACCCTTTGTTCAAAACAACTTCATCTCCGGTTGCCAGGTCTGTGGCAATGCAAAGAAATGGAATCGGCAACTTTGAGAAGTCAAATACGTCATGATAGCCGATAGTCAGGTAGGTCAGGTACTCCAGGGCATTTTGCCCATTTAGGATACCGTCGGAAAGTGCAAGTTTTTTTTGCTCGAATGGGAAACTTACAGCGTATCGGGATTCTTCCGTTTTATCAAAGGGATTTGCAAATTCAGATTTGTATTCATTGCTGAGCAAATTGGTCCAATCCTGGCTCTTTACCAGTTTCTCCAGGGTCAATGCATCATATCCGCAGGAATATAGTCCCCCGACGATACTTCCGATGCTGGTCCCTGCAATATAATCAACAGGGATTTTAGCCTCTTCAAGAACTTTCAATACGCCTACATGAGCAAAACCTTTTGCTCCGCCACCTGAAAGTACCAAGCCTATTTTTGGGTTGGTTTTCACCTCTTGTCCATGCAGGATGGAAGCGAAAAACACAATTATAAACGAGTAAAATATTCTTTTCATTTTACCAATTAAAGAAGTGTGATCATATTAATCAATAATTGAATATGATTTACCTGAAGGCTTTGATTTTTTCCCGGGTTCCAGTAAGGGTATTTTCTGTTCCATCTGTCATGATGTTAGAAGAATTCCAAAAACGGGGTCAGTGAGATTCTAAAATTTTTCCTTGACATAAGAACATCCGTGACGGCGGCTATTTCAGGTTAAAATGGAAAATCTGAATTTTCAAAGGTAACTTCAAAATAATCAAAATTGTAATGTTTTGATTATCTGTCAGAAAGTCTGTTATACAGCATGCAAATTACGCTATAAATTCTTAATAATCAAAAATGTAACTAAATTATATTGCGATGAAAACAAATAATTTTTCCCGATTTTTCCGCTTTGCAAAGTTGGCTGTGATCCTAACTGTGGCTATTGGTTGGACCAGCAATGCATGGGCAGTTCAAAAGCCTGAATATGTACCTGATTCAACTCTCTTCAGGCAATACAAAGGTGCCGTTGTAGAGAAGGATTCAAGAAAGCCGCTGGGGTTTGCAACACTGACCCTGGAAGGGACCAATCTGTCCACAGTCTCCAATAGTGACGGGGAGTTCTCTTTTAAAGTTCCATTGTCCCAGGCAGAAGGCAATGTTGTTGTATCTTTTTTGGGGCACAAGGAAAAGATAATCAGTCTTTCCTCCCTTAAGCCGGACAAAAACCGTATTGAACTCGAATTATTGTCTGTAACACTCGGAACAATCAATATTCATCCCAGGGATCCTGATATGCTGATGCGGTCGATTCTGAGCAGGAGAGGAGAAAACTACAACACTGATCAGAACCTTATGACAGTTTTTTACCGTGAGACCATAAAAAAGAATAAAACCTACGTTTCACTATCAGAGGCAGTACTGGATGTTTACAAACAACCTGTTCTATCATCAAAACCTGACCTGGCTGAACTCTCCAAAGGTAGAAAGAGCACAGATTACACCAAACTGGACACCATCACCTTTAAAATGCAGGGAGGTCCTTATACATCGCTGATGCTTGATATCATGAAAAATCCTGAAATGATCTTTACCGATGATATGATTGGAAATTACCAGTTTACCATTGAAAGCATTACCAAAATTGGCGAAAGGTTGATGTATGTCATTGATTTCAGGCAATATCCGTTTGTCAAAGAGCCACTGTATTTTGGAAAATTTTATGTTGACACTGAGTCCCTTGCAATCATCAGCGCCTCTTTCGGTCTGGATGTAAGTGACAAGAATGCATCATCCGATCTTTTCATCCGCAAAAAGCCAGTCGGCGCAAAAGTCTATCCTACACAGGCGAATTATCAGATTAACTACCGTGAAAAGAATGGGAAATGGATTTTTGGTTATTCGAGGGCAGAACTCGTTTTCAAGATTGAATGGAAGAAGAAACTCTTTAACACCCATTATTCCAGTACCATCGAAATGGCTGTGACCGACTGGGTTAAAACTCTTGACAAGAAGGCCAGGCCATCTGAACATCTGAAACCTAATGTTGTAATGATGGAGCAGGTGTCAGGCTTTGCGGATCCTGATTTCTGGGGTGTCTATAACGTCATTGAGCCTGAGAAGCCAATCGATCAGGCCATCAGGAAAATTCAGAAAAAATTAAGCCGGTCTGATAATTAGCAATCAGGTAGGTGGCAATGTTCTTCCGGAATTGTCGGGCCAGGGTTTGAAAGAGACCAGGAAACACCCACGCGGATTAACCTGTCCTTTATTGAATCTGCAGTTTATACCAGGGGATGTCTGGCCAAAGGGCAGGCCACATTGATCCCTGAAAATTTAAAAACCTGAAAATCAGGTTATTAAAAGATGGATTGTTTTTAAATCCTGTTAATTAGATCTTGCCATGTCAGCATTAAGTACCATGGTTTTTTACAATTCCCTGTTTGCGTCGGCTCTTTTCCTGGTCATCTACATGATTATTTCATTCATCTGTTCCTTGTAAAACTGGCAACGTGATTTTTATATTAACAAATTGTTACTGGTCAGTCCGGTAGAGATATTTTGTGACAGTTTGATTATCTTTGCATGTTTTTAAACTTGACATAGAAATAGTCTATCCTCCGGGTAGCGAATTAATTGTATCACATAAAATATCACACAAAATGTTAATCAGTAAAGTCGTCGGAAGAGAAATTCTTGATTCACGCGGTAATCCAACCGTAGAAGTGGAAGTAACCCTTGAGAGCGGATTTGTAGGCCGTGCTGCAGTACCATCCGGAGCATCCACCGGAGAAAATGAGGCAATTGAGCTTCGCGACGGAGACAAGAAAAGATATCTTGGAAAAGGCGTTTTGAAAGCTGTCGAAAATGTCAATACCATCATTGCCGAAGCAGTTGTCGGAATGAATTCATTGAACCAGGTTGCACTCGATCATGCCCTCATTGCATTGGACGGTACAAACACCAAATCCAAACTTGGTGCAAATGCTATACTGGGGGTCTCCCTGGCTACAGCAAAAGCCGCCGCTGCCTACCTTGAAATGCCTCTTTACCGTTATATCGGGGGTGTCAATGCCAGAAACTTGCCGGTTCCGATGATGAACATCATCAATGGCGGATCTCACTCTGATGCGCCAATAGCTTTCCAGGAATTTATGATTCGTCCCATCGGTGCATCCTCCTTCCGTGAGGCTCTTCGCATGGGGGCTGAAGTTTTCCACAGCCTGAAAAAAGTTCTTCACGACCGAAACCTCAGCACTGCCGTAGGTGATGAAGGTGGTTTTGCTCCAAAACTTGATGGAACTGAAGATGCACTGAACAGCATTATTCTCGCCATTAAGAACGCCGGTTACAAACCCGGGCGTGCAGAAGAGGGCGGAGATATCTCAATAGGTCTGGACTGTGCTGCTTCCGAATTCTACAAAGAAGGCATCTACAACTATGCCAAATTTGAAGGTCCGAACGGTGCAAAGCGCAACAATATTGATCAGGTTGCCTTCCTTGCCTCCCTGGTTGAGAACTTCCCGATCGACTCCATCGAGGATGGTTGCTCAGAAAACGACTGGGATGGTTGGGTTATGCTGACTGAAAAACTGGGCGATAAATGCCAGCTTGTTGGTGATGACCTTTTTGTTACCAATGTTGAATACCTGAAAAAGGGTATCGAGCTTGGAGCTGCCAATTCTATCCTGATCAAAGTGAACCAGATCGGCACCTTAACTGAAACTCTTGACGCCATTGATATGGCTCACCGTGCAGGTTATACCAGTGTGACCTCTCACCGTTCAGGTGAAACTGAAGATGCAACCATCGCAGATATTGCTGTGGCAACCAACAGCGGTCAGATCAAAACAGGATCACTGAGCCGCTCAGACAGGATGGCCAAATATAACCAGCTACTCCGCATTGAGGAAGAGTTAGGGGCTTCCGCTGTTTATGGATATAAAAAAGTTATTAAAGCATAATTAATCTGACAACAGATAGGAAAGGGTGCCCGAAAGGCACCCTTTTTATGTTTGCAGAATACTAACGTGCCTTCAGGTGAACTTTGGAGACTGGCGGATAGTCCGGTTACCGGTTGTCTACTTTTTCCGGATACAAATCGTGGTTCATCAGCCGGTACTCAGCCATCTGTTCAAATTTAGTGCCCGGTTTGCCGTAATTGCAATAGGGGTCAATACTGATGCCTCCCCTGGGGGTAAATTTGCCCCAGACTTCGATGTATCTCGGATCCACCAGCCGGATCAGGTCCTTCATGATGGTATTTACACAATCCTCATGAAAATCCCCATGGTTCCTGAAGCTGAAAAGATAAAGTTTCAGACTTTTGCTTTCCACCATCTTCGCATCCGGAATATAACTGATGTAAAGAGTGGCAAAGTCAGGCTGACCGGTTACCGGGCAGAGCGTGGTGAATTCCGGACAGTTGAATTTCACCCTGTAGTCATTTTCAATATGCTGGTTTTCGAATGTTTCCAGCAAAGATGGATCGTACTCGAAATGATAAACATTTCCGGCCCTGCCTAAGTGGGTCAATCCCGATTTGTCTCTTCCTGTCATGGCGTTTCTTTTTTGTTTTCAACGTTTGGTGCGTAAGAATCCTCCGACACTAAAGGTCGCTTACTTTAAATGGGTTATAGGAGATGCCTACATCAAATGTGTCAATATTATCCACTCGCTTGATGAGTTTTACGGCGTAAATTGTAACAGGCAGCAGTACCAACTCAAATAGGGTTTTGATGATAGCCTGGGTAAGAACCATGGCAGGGAGTTGGCTCAGGGGGAATATCCCGGCAAAGGCAACTGTTATGAAAATGGCCGAGTCAGCACCTTCTCCAAGCAAGGTGGAAAGTATTGCTCTCAGAGAAAAATGATCTCCCTTGGTTCTGATTTTTAAGGTGCTCATAACCCATGCGTTGAGAAATGATCCAGTCAGGTACGCGAGCAAACTGGCAGCGGCAATCCTCGGTGTGCTGCTCAGGATTTTGGCAAAGGCTTCCTGGTTCTGCCAGAACGGAGCTGCCGGCCATTGTACAGTTAGGGTATAAAACAGGACGGCCAGAAGGTTCATCAGGAACCCGGTCCAGATAATAAAGCGAACTTTCTTGTATCCCCAAACTTCCGCAACTACATCATTTATTATGTAGGAGAGGGGGAAAATCATTACACCCGCAGGCACATACCAATTCCCCAGGGCTATAATTTTAGAGGAGATAAGGTTTGAAATCAGGAGGCAGGAGGTAAAAAGAACACCTGCAAGAAAAAAGGTAATACTTAATTTCTGTTTCATTTTACTTGTTTTTTACGTGGTTTTCAAGCACACGGGTTATCCGGGACAAAGGTAAGGACAAAAAGGGAAATGTCCTAACCGGACTTGTTCCGTGTAGAATTTTAGTATTAAAAATCCAAATATTGTTTTAAAACTGGCAGATCATAAATTTTAATCTATTTTTAGAAAAAAATCAAAGGCAAGGATTGCCCTTGTAATCAGACGGTCGTAACTAACAATTATTTTCAATGAATGCACTTTTAGGAGTTATTTTTCATTCGATAGGGGGATTCGCATCCGGAAGTTTTTACATGCCATTTAGGCGGGTTAAGGGCTGGGCCTGGGAGAGTTATTGGATCATTGGCGGACTCTTTTCATGGCTTATTGTTCCACCGCTCGCTGCCTGGCTGACGATCCCGGGATTTGCCAACATCATCTCCTCTTCCAGCAACAGTATTCTGGGAATTACCTACCTGATGGGATTGCTTTGGGGGATCGGCGGACTTACCTATGGTTTGGGAGTCAGGTACCTGGGTATGTCTCTGGGAAATTCGGTAGTACTCGGGTTCTGTTCTGCCTTTGGTGCATTGGTCCCTCCCATTTATTATGCAGTTAGCCCGACACCGGGGAAAGTCTCTTTTCTCCAGATGCTCGGGGACTCCGGTGGTCAGATGGTTTTACTGGGTGTGGCAGTCTGCCTTGCAGGTATTGCTATTACCGGTATGGCAGGACATAGAAAAGAGAAGGAACTTTCGCCTGAACAGACAAGGGCAAGCGTGGCGGAGTTCAGCCTGGTAAAAGGCCTGATTGTTGCCATAATTTCAGGTACATTGAGTTCCTTCTTCAATTTTGGTATCGAGGCCGGCAAACCAATGGCAAATGTTGCCAACGATCTTTGGAAAGCAGTTAACCCCGGACAAGGGGAGTTCCTGTTCCAGAACAATGTCACGTTTGTAGTAGTCCTCTGGGGAGGGTTGACTACCAACCTGATCTGGACTACCATATTAAATCTGAAAAATAAATCTTACGGCAACTTTGTTGATCTTAAAAAGCCTTTGCTCAACAACTATATCTTTTCGGCCCTGGCCGGTACCACCTGGTTTATGCAATTCTTCTTCTATGGGATGGGCGAGAGTAAACTGGGCAACGGGGCCAGTTCCTGGATTCTGCACATGTCGACTATCATATTAACCGCCAACATGTGGGGCCTTTACAACAAGGAGTGGAAAGGTGTTTCCGGAAGGACTTTCACAACTTTTGTAACAGGAATAGCGGTGATTCTGCTTTCAGTAGTTCTGGTTGCAATCGGCAATTCTATTTGAACCATTTCAATTTGCGTATTTAGCCCTGGCTCACCAGTGTTGGGTGAAATTGTGCCATGCCTGATAAGGTAATCCAGCAGGAAAAGGTAACTTTGCTTGTGTTTTTATTGTGAAACCATCCATAGGCCTTATTCTTGTAAAATTCACAGAGAAATTAAGCAGATAAAATCCTGACATTCAAGGGTTATATATAATAAATCATTGTTAATCAAGAATCTAAATATCATATTTACTGATGGGAAAAGAAATGATTGAAGGCTCTTACGCCATTGCTAAACAGATTTATGCATCTTTTGGCGTTGATACCGACAAGGTGCTGGAGAAAATGGATGAACTGAGGATCAGCCTTCACTGCTGGCAAACGGATGACGTCGGAGGTTTTGAAACACCGGATGCGACACTTTCAGGAGGAGGAATCCAGGCGACAGGCAACTATCCAGGGAAAGCTACAAATATTCAGCAGGTGCGGGACGATCTCGAAAAAGTTCTTTCTCTTTTACCGGGTACCCAGAGAATCAACCTGCATGCCATCTATGGTGATTTTGGAGGTGAAATGGTAGACCGTGATCAGATAGAGCTGAAGCACTTCCAAAGTTGGATTGACTGGTGCAAAAAACTTGGGATCGGGATGGATTTCAATGCTTCCTGCTTTTCTCATCCAAGGGCGGCTGACGGATTCACATTGTCTAGCAAGAACGAGTCCAACCGCAAATTTTGGGTTGAACACCTGAAAAGATGCAGGGCAATTGCTGCAGAGATAGGAAAACAGCTTGGTACACCTTGTGTTCACAATACCTGGATCCCTGATGGATCAAAAGATACGCCTATCGACAGGAATGGGCACCGCTCGCTTCTCAAAAAATCGCTGGATGAGGCTATGGCTGTTGAATACCCAAAATCTCAGATGAAAGACGCCGTTGAAAGCAAACTTTTTGGCATTGGGGCAGAGTCAATGACTGTGGGTTCACATGATTTTTACCTGGGTTATGCTATTTCAAATAAGAAACTGATTTGCCTGGACAATGGACATTTTCACCCGACAGAACAGGTCGGAGACAAGATATCTGCCTGCCTTCAGTACCTGGATGAAGTCCTTTTACATGTAACCCGTCCTATTCGCTGGGATTCAGACCATGTGGTTACCCTTAACGATGATCTGCAGCTTATCGCACACGAAATTGTCCGCAACGATTTTCAGAAGCGTGTTAATATAGGTCTTGACTTCTTCGATGCATCTATTAACAGGATCGGAGCATATGTCATTGGTACAAGGGCAACCCTGAAGGCATTTTTGATTGCCCTTCTTGAACCAACCCAGCTTTTGCTGGAGTTTGAAGAAAAACAAATGTATTTCGAAAGGCTCGCGTTCCTGGAAGAACAAAAAACCATGCCAATAGGTGCCGTGTGGGCATACTACCTGCTGAAATCAGGCGTCCCTGTTGGTCCTGATTATGTACAGGAAATACAGCAGTATGAAAAGGATGTTCTTTCAAAAAGATAAAAAATGGATCAGGAAGTAAATTTTTAACTTAAATCACTTTTGCAACGGATGGATCATCATTTACAGGAATTGGTTGAAATTTCACGCTTTTACGGGGCAGACCCCTCTTTTGTCATCGCAGGAGGCGGGAATACATCCTATAAAAACCAGCAGAAGATTTGGATCAAAGCGAGCGGTGTCTCCTTGGCGACCATCGACGAATCAGGATTTGTTTCGCTTTCAAGGGATAAGCTGCAACAAATATCAAAGAAAAAATACAGCACGGACTCCCTTCTTCGTGAAAATGAAGTGAAGGCAGATTTGCACGATGCAATAGTCTTCCCGAAGGATCTGAGGCCTTCCGTTGAAACCTCGCTTCACGAGGTTATAGATTATAGGTTTGTCGTCCATACACATCCTACAAAAGTAAATGGCCTGATGTGTTCCATGAAGGCTGAGGAAGCCTGCCGGGAAATGTTCGGAGCCAGGGCACTGTTTGTTGGATATACCGACCCTGGTTATATTCTTTTTAAAAAGGTGGCTGAAGACATTAAAGAATTTTCCGGGCTTCATGGATTTGAGCCCCAGATAATTTTTCTGGAAAATCACGGAGTGTTTGTAGGGGCCGATACCATTGAAGAAATCAAGATTATTTACGGTGATATTATGACGGCCATAAGTGCGAAACTTAGCCGACAGCTTCCCGACTGTACGATTATCCCTTTTCAGACTGTTGTCGCAGATAAGGTTGCTGCATTGAATCCGGGGTATGCAGGTTTCAGTGCAATTGGAATATGGAGTGAACTTATCTCCGGTTTTGTTGCGGATGAAAAGGTTTTTGCGAAGGTGTGCAAATCTTTTACCCCGGATGACATTGTATATTGCAAAGCTCACTATCTTTATATTCCTGAAGGGGAAAGTGAACAGGAGGTTTTGGAGAGAACTGTTACAATGATTGATGATTACCTGACACGCTACGGCTATCTCCCGAAGGTTGTTGCTCTTCAGAACAAAGGAATAATCGGGATTGAAGAGACCCTTAAGTCGGCCCGGAATGTGCTGGATGTCTATGAAAATATTTTAAGGATAAGTTTTTACTCGGAAAATTTTGGCGGGCCGAAGTTTCTAAACGATGAACAGATTGCTTTCATTGATAACTGGGAGGTGGAGAATTACCGAAGAAAAATTGCTAAGTCTTGAATATGATTTATTTAAGTATATAACCTTAATTCCTTTGCCATGCTTGTGAAAAAAATTCTGCCTGCAATATTGGTGCTGGCTTTGGCCGTGTTCTTTATCGCAAGATACAACGGGCCCGAGTTAGGTGTTGTGTCCATCATGGACAAAACCATTCTTGAAAAATTCTGGAAAGTTAAAAACGTAGAATCCAAGGACGGACTGTTAACTTTGGAAAAGAGTGACGCTTCAGTTACGTCAGGTTTCAGAATTAGTAATTTCGAGCTTTCTTTCAAAATGAAAACTACTCCCGGTGCAGTCGGGCAGCTTAGTTTTTCTACATCCAAGAGTCCTGATTCGCAGTCAGCAAGGGGGTATTCTGTAATTATCAACAACAGTGATTACAGTACCGGACTTTCACAGAAAACAGGCAGCTTATCCAAAATTCGGAATAATTTCATCCGCACTGCAGAAGACAATGAATGGTTTGATCTTAACCTTTCTGTTATCGGCAACAAGATTACAGTAACGGTAAATGGGAAAATTGTCAGTGAATATGCTGAACCTCAGAATGCCAGAAGAATTGAAGGTCTTTCCGGAATGGTACTGTCCCGCAGCTTTATCTCTATCAGAAAATTGGACAGCCAGGGTGAAATTGTCGTTTCTGACATGAAATTTAAGCCGATTTCAAAAAGATTGGGAAAAATCTCACAAGAGCTTAATTCAGATTCTCTGGCAGATGTGATTGACAGCCTGAACCAGAGAGAATTCCCTTTGATTGATTTTCACGTTCACCTCAAAGGTGGACTGACTATGGACCAGGCTTGTCAGCATGCACGGAATAATGGTTTTTCCTATGGAGTGGCTGCCAATTGCGGACTGAAATTTCCTGTCACAAACGATTCTACTTTATACAGTTACCTGAACAGCATTAAGAAAGAGCCGGTATTCAAGGCTATGCAATGTGAAGGCCGCGAATGGGTTACCCTTTTCTCCCCGCAAGCCGTTGCAGGATTTGACTATATTTTCACTGATGCAATGACCTGGACCGATTACAATGGACGGAGAATGCGCCTGTGGATGAAGGATGAGACAGTTATCGATGATGATCAGCAATTTATGGATATGCTTGTTGGAAAGATTGAGGCCATCCTGGAGGGTGAACCCGTAGATATTCATGTAAATCCAACTTTTCTTCCCGATAAGCTGGCGCCCCGTTACGACGAGTTATGGACTACTGAAAGAATGGACAAGGTGATCAACGCACTGGTGAGAAACCAGGTGGCCTTGGAAATTAACTCCAGGTTCAAACTTCCAAGTATCGCCTTCATAAAGAGAGCCAAGGCAGCTGGAGTAAAGTTTACTTTTGGCACCAACAATGGGAAAAATGATGATCTTGGCCGTTTGGAATACAGCATTAAGGCCATCAGGGAGGTTGGACTGACAGCCGGAGACATGTTCCTTCCCAAACCAAAGGGGGAACGTAAAATCCTTAAAAAGGGACTTCCTGCTAAGGTGACAGGATAAGAAGTTAATTTCAGCATAATGATTCTTCTGTAAGGTTTGCAGACTCAGAAAGGCTATAATTATAAAAAAGAATCTATGAAATTGTCTTTCCTTGTTTTTGCTCTTGTTGTACTTGCCTTAAGCACAATTTTGCTGGTGGTTTCTTTGACGGATATAGTACGTTCAGGGTTTTTGAAGGAGTACAGGACAGTTATCGGACTCACGTTTTTATTGTGTGCCAATCTTGCAGGATTCGCTTTCAGGAAGTATAAGGCCGGTTGAGTGATGATTTACCAAAGAGGATGGCAATGGTCCTGACTATCGTTTTACGGGGAGTCCGGTTCTAGTTAAGTTGATAAAATTCCAAAAATAAAAACAATAGCTATGTTTAAGAAAGAAGTTTACATCCGGAGGAGAGCCACCCTTAGGCAGAAAATGGGAACAGGATTGATCCTGTTACCGGGGAACCAGGAATCTCCCATGAATTATCCTGAAAATACCTACCATTTCAGGCAGGATAGTACATTTCTCTATTTTTTCGGGTTGGATCAGTCCGGATTGTTTGGTGTCATTGATGCCGACAACAACAGTGATACAATTTTTGCCAATGACGTTGATATCGAGGATATCATCTGGATGGGTCCACAAAGATCTGTGGCAGAGCAGGCAAAGGAAGTTGGTGTTGAGGTGACAGCTCCCCTGGACAAACTGGGCAGCACAGTAGAAAATGCCATCAGAAGCGGCCGCAGGGTCCATTTTATTCCGCCCTATCGTGCAGACAACCAGGCTCTTCTAAGCAGGTTGCTTGGAATAAAATTCGGGAATATAAAGCAATATTCGTCACTGGCTCTCATAAATGCATGTGTCGCCATGCGTTCTGTTAAAGATGCGGAAGAAGTCTTTGAAATTGAACAAGCCTGTGCCATCGGATATGAAATGCATGTAACTGCCATGAAAATGGCGCAGCCCGGCATTACCGAACAACAAATTGCCGGGTTTATTGAAGGGATTGCGCTCTCAAAAGGAACAGGAACTTCTTTCCCAACCATTTTAACCCAAAATGGAGAGACACTGCACAACCACAACCACTCCTTTACACTGGAGGCAGGAAGGTTAATGATCGTTGATGCCGGAGCGGAATCAAACGGCCATTATGCCTCTGATTTTACACGGACCATACCTGTTGGTGGTAAGTTCAGCAAAAGGCAGCTTGATATTTATAATATTGTTCTAGCTGCCAATAACTGCGCACTGTCACTGGCCAAACCCGGCACAACCTATCAGTACGTCCATTTGCAGACAGCTTCTGTGATCGCATCCGGACTTAAGGATCTCGGGCTTATGAAAGGGAATGTGGAGGATGCTGTTACAAATGGGGCTCATGCTCTTTTCTTTCCGCATGGACTTGGCCATATGATGGGGCTTGATGTGCATGATATGGAAGACTACGGACAGATTCATGTTGGCTACGATAAGGAAATTAGGCCGGTTGACCAGTTTGGTACGGCATACCTTCGCATGGGCCGGAGGCTGCAACCGGGATTTGTTATCACCAATGAGCCCGGAATATATTTTATACCCGCTTTGATTGAGAAATGGGAAAACGAAAACATCAACAGCGAATTCATCAACTTTGCAAAGGTCAGGGAATATATTGGATTCGGAGGCATTCGGCTTGAAGATGACATTTTGATTACTGAAACTGGTTCTCGCCTCTTGGGAGAAAGGATCCCGATTAACCCTGAAGATGTTGAAGCAATTGTGGCTTCCGGTTTATCCTGAACCATGGTGGTAGGTGCCCTTTGAATCAAAAGTTCCACTTCAGGCGGACAAATGAAAGCAACAGTGTTTGTTTTTGCAGCAATAAATTTCCTGAATCAGGGAAAGTACCCTTGAAATATTGGGCAATAATAGTCAGGGCCATGTTATTGCCCAGTGATAAATCCAGAGTGGGTCCGGTATAGAATCCACTTATCCCGCCGGTGTCCGGAAACCACATCAGGGCCACGGAGCCATTGATAAGGGGAGTAATAGGATAAGTGATGTTACCAAACAGGTTGATTTTTGAAAAGGCAATTTTTTTGACATCAAGTGTTGCCTCAAATAAACTATAAAGGCTATTGATATTGATTTCTTTGCTGACCCATAGTCCTTCGAAT
The DNA here is from genome assembly GCA_964506325.1 of uncultured Tangfeifania sp. Lineage (GTDB taxonomy): Bacteria > Bacteroidota > Bacteroidia > Bacteroidales > Prolixibacteraceae > CAINVV01. Next base: position 17,530 of record CAZDLO010000018.1, on the reverse strand, counting down.
TGTAAGCCAAGCTGATTCCTCAATGTAGCGGAGCACCCCAGGTCTATCATGGCCAAAGCTGTGGTATCGCAAAAGTTTTTAACAGGCCTGAAAAAGGAGCTTTCTCCATATAAACTTACCGAATGCAAATTGCCGGTAAACCCGGTGCCGGCTACTGCATCCTCACTGCCGAGAAGTCCTCCCAACAGCTGGATGTCCCAGCCCGATCTGTTAAACCGGTGCAGGCAGGCCAGGGTGATTTTATTCTCACGGTCAATTTTTCCTGCAAACTCCGTCACTGAGGTTGAGGAATTATAATACTGCAGCCTTATCGCATCTGATCCGGGTCGTTCAGGGTAATCAAAATCCAGGTAGGAATAGGAGTTAAAAAGGTCGTTCGGGTTCCAGGCAAACGACTGGCCCCAGTTTATACGTTGCCGACCCACCGTGATTTCAAACTTCTCCTGGGTGTATTTCAGGTTAAACCTGTCGAACGTTGTAGCAAGATATTGTTTGCCGTCCTGCCAAACAAACCCGTCGTGAACATTAAAATAGGCAGTGTCCAGCCCCGATTGATTGTATATGTGCCTGGTGCGGAGCTGCGCGGTAAATGACAGCTTGCTCATGGGAGTCCAGCCAAAGTTTAATCTTTGATTCACATAGTTGATGACTTTCCACTGATCAGTAATATTGCTGAACTGCGGAGAGACCATTTCAGAGATGTATCCGTTCAGTATCGTTTTACCCGGTCCATGGCTACCCCTCCCGTTAGATTCAGCAGTCCCTTCCTGTGGATAACCTTGCAGGGAAAGTCCTGCCAACAAACAGACCAGGTAATACCTGACAGTAGCCATGAGGAAATAGTTGGTTTAACTCTGAAACGGAACGGTACAAAATAGTGCACTTAACAGGCAAATGCCATGCATTGATTGAGCGAGATGGCTGGTTCAGAGGAAACCGGCGGTTCATGCTTTCCGTTATTGTTTACCATCCAGCCTCACATCATCAATCAGGAAAACCTGCTCTTCTCCATCCGGTTTATCGTTACCTGCGGCAAGTGTGCACGGGGCAAGCAATTCATACCTTCTGCCGGTTCTAAAGACCAGTCTGCTGAGAATTTCAGGATTTTCCTGTTTCAACTCAATCGTTATATTTGGTTTTTTGTCAAGGCTGATTATGAGCTCCTTGCGATCCGGATTTGTACTTATGCTTAAATTCATCCATCTTCCTGATTTGTATTTCCCGAGCGGAGTAATTCCCTGAGGACCGTCGAGGCTTACAGAACCATCCGGACCAAGAATAACCCTCAGGGCAGCGGTTCCGGCTTCATTCTCCAGGGCGGCTTCCAGGTATCCATTGGATTGCATAGGCCTGACACGAAAATTGATTTTTAAAGAACCGGCCGGAGGAAACAACCTCTGGGCCTGCGCATGATCCACCGGATCACTGTCTCTTAGCTCCAGGCATTTGTTCCGGGATTTGCCGGGTTCGTTGATCACTGATACCGGTGCCCATTTGGGGCAATATAAATTCCAGTCTCTTACCACCGGTCCCAGAGGGTTATCATCAAAATTAGCTGAAATATTTTTTGCAGATCCTGATATTTCAGGCAAAGGAATCCTGGAAACCCAGATATCCTCTTTGTTCACACTGTAAATCAGCCAGATGGCATGTTTGTCACTGAAGCTTTTATCGTCCGACCATTCTGGAATGCCACGAACATACTGGTAGCCGATATCTTTGTATAGCCCGGGATATCTCAATGGAGAGAATTCCCCGTGGATAACGCGCATGGCATCGAAGTGAATGCCGTCGTCGCCCTGAACCATTACAAGAGGGAATCGTTTCCCCTTTTTAGGGTCAGGGTTGTATGCAAGGATATATCGGTTGTCATCTGTCTTTTGTCCCCAAACCTTGGCGGCGCCAGCTGTTAGAGTAGGAGGGAGAGAAGGCTCAGACCAGGTTTTTCCCTCATCCCCGGAGAGGGTCACAAATCCCATTTTGCTCATTCCAACGAGCCTTCCATCAGCACGGTGATAGAAACACAAGGCTTTGCCAAATTTGTAAAATCCTTTGTACGGAGGAGTCTTATCATGCCATTCCATTTTGCGGCTACCAAGAAATACTCCATAATCCTGCTGTTCAAGAAGAACATTCTTTGCAAATGCCTCCCTGCAGGCTTCAACAAAACCCTTATCGGAAGAATTTTCGAACGTTTCCGGTGCTCCCGGTTGTGGATTTACCAGGGTAAATACTTCACCTAACTGATGATCCTGTTTGATCTCGCGAACCAGTAAAATTGATTTTTTGTCCTCACTTATCTTTCCCTCATTGTTGCTTTTGGCAGCACAAAATGTCAGCATCCTGTTGTTTGATGCCATGAAAAAGTAAAACCGGCAAGCCCAGGCCCATTCGCGTGGAAACAGGTCGGTTGGTTGTGTCCATTTCAATCCGTCGGCTGAAGTAGAAAAGACTACTTTGGAGGGTGGACGGTCTTCATCTTTCAGAGTCATGTTCCAGGCCGCATACATCCTGCCTTTCCAGACTGCAAGATCCATATGGTGGGCGTAGGTCCATCCGTCACCATCAGTAATATCAGGCGCGTCTTTGCTGGCCCGGAACAATTGGATGTTTAAGACTCCCGGTACAGGCATGAGACCCCCATCTGGTAATGAGAGGTTTAAGTGGTCCAGCTCCGGTGATTTGACAATAATGTCTGATTTAAGGGTGTCTTTACCGGCACCAGCTGAATAGCTCCTGCTGAATGCGGCAGTCATAAGAAGGAGGAGAAATACCCTGAAAAGTAATTTTGTTTTCACCTTGGATGTTTTGATCGTTAAAAAATCAGTCAGGTTAAAAGGATAGTATTCTGTATCTGTTTGTTATGCAATTTAACAAAAAAATAATTTTCCTGGCCACATGGCAGGAATATTATGAAAGTCTGTCAGGGATCTGCACGAGTATCATTTTTCCAGTTTTTTGGCAGGGCTCATCGAATATATTTTTTCTCTCATCTCTTCCAGGGTTCCGATCAGAATGTAGTATTCATACTCATAAACGGAGGCTTTATATAAAATCTCCTTTTTTACAGGTGCGATGTAGGAGGTGGAGCTGTCAGACGCTTCTTTCCCGGTAACTCCTGCGAGGCCAGCCAGGAAGTCGGAACACATGGGATTGAATACTGCCATGCCCCAGTTGTTTTCATCGGTGAATGCCATCCAGTTTTCTGAAACATCTTTGTAAACACCCCAGAATCCACTGGAAAGATTTATCACTTCAAGCTGTTGTACAGGGGCATTTGTAAATGGCGCCACTCCCTGGTACGTATATAATTTTTTCAGGGCTGAAATAGGGTAGACTGCCGGAAGCTCCTGGCTGCAAAGCAGACTGTCTCCATAAATGGCATCTGTTCTGTGACAGGTAAGGCGATTTCGTACCTCCAGGATATTCCCGTTAAGAGTGGTCCATTGTTCCATTTCTGCCTCTGCAGGTTTATTGTTCATGTCCCATTGCATAGGAATACACTTTACATACAAGAACGATTTTTCCTGCCTGTATTCAAGTATTTTCGCCCTGTTTCTGAAGGCATCGCCAACCTGTATCGGATTCCAGGGCCAGGGCGACCACCTGGGTGCCTGTCCGTCACTTTTGCGATCAAGTGATTTGCCGGCGTAATAGGATTGCTGAATGTACCTGCCTTCATCTGCAATATTTACCACACTTCGGTTTGAGCCGGAGAGGGCAAGATAGGAGATTGCCCCTCCTCTTGTCAGATCAAGTTTCAAAGTCAGGACTCCATTGTCTGCCACCAGTTCATTTGGAGTATTGCTTTGATTCATTGTTGATTGCTGGCTATAGCCATGAAAGCTGAAAACAAGGATGATTATTAGGAGGGAAATATTTTTCATAATGCCAGATTTTTATCTCCTGTCGAAAGGAAAGTTAACCAATCAGAAAATCAGACTGTGATCAAAATTACCAGTTCAATTATTGAGCCGGAGTTCATGGGTGTATTACTCGGTTTTCTTACCCAGGCTAAACTCGTCAAGAAGTTTTCCGTCCATGTCAAAGAACTGATAATGAAGCTTCTCTTTACTGACGGTAAATGTAGAGTAGGTTGGCTTAGTCAGGGGTTCATTCCTGAGGAAAGGGTACCTTCCAGGAAAATTTGCCTTGGCCATTATTACTGCCTGGTAAGGCTTTGCGAATTTCTGGACATAGAGCTTTGAACAACTGGTACCTCCGATCAGGTAAACAGTACCGAACTGGTCCATCGGCACAACCTCCCCGTCGTTTTTGAGGCTGTCATAACGCATGGGGAAACTTCTGAAATAATAGTGGTCGTGGCCGGTAATTACCACATCTGCCTTGCCCTTGTCAAAAAGTGGGGCCAGTACCTCCCTGAACTCTTTCTCGTCCCGGTTTGCGCCATAAATTGGCTGATGCATTACCACCACCTTCCATTTTTTTTGAGCAGTCGCGGTATCGAGGTCTTTTGTTATCCACTCAATGGCAGCCTGGAGGTATTTTTTTTCACCGGTCTTTGAATTGATCTCTATGGCGTCATCAAGATTCTGCAAATCAAGACACAAAAGGTGTACAGCGCCGTAATTAAATGAGTAGGCGCTTCCTTCAGCAAATACGGAAGTATGATTGGAGGGATTGTTAAAATAGGAAAGATAAGCCTGGCTTCTTTGTTGCGGGGCCGTTGAAGTGATCCCACCTGTTTCATGATTTCCAACCACTGCCGCAAGTGCCATATTCCGAAAATAAGTTTCTCCGGCTTCATAGGCCCATGACCATTCCTGTCCGTTCATGCCCCTGTTTACAAAATCCCCACCCTGAACAATGAATCGGATATCAGGATTTTTTTCGAATGCCTTTGCCAAAATGTTTTTTGCGTTTGCCTGGTAATTTACCCTGGTGGATTCCTGGGTGTCTGCAATGAAAAGGAATTTTAACTCACTGTCATTCCCCGGACCTGCTGCCGTCGTGAAAGAGCCCTCACTCCAGTGCTTGCCGTCTCCTATGCGATAAAAATATCGTGTGTCAGGACTCAGCTGATTTACAGTAGCTTTATGAATCATGACCCTTTGCTTGATTCCTTCCGGCTTGTCCAGGTCTATAATTTCATGTACATACGCCAATCCCCGGGTTCTTACAACCTGCTTCCCGCTAAAACCCAACGGATCATCCTGCCTTGTACATTCAACCATTGTAACTTTCACCTGCTCCTCAGTATGCCAGGTAAACGACATGGAATTGCCCGGATCCGCTCCCATGCTGATAAATGCAGGGAAGGGAAATTCTGAGTGGATAACACTGTATGTAGTGATACTGCTGCAATCCCCCTCCTTGCATGCTTTAAGCGAGTATTTGACCGCAGCGCCGTTTAAGGTGGTTGAGGTAAGTTGGCCTTTTTGGTCTGTTTTGCCCAGAAGTTCCTTTTCACGGTATACTTCCGCGTCGGCAACGGGGTTTCCATTTTCTGCATTTGTGACCACTAGTCGTGCAGGATAATTGTACCTGTTGTCTCTGCCTTCCCGCCAGCTTATTCTGAGGTCGGCCCCCCACAGAAAGGAGGTGAAAAATGAGAGGAAAATTAAAATTGATAACGTTTTTTTGTTCATGTCAGTAGTATTGATAATGAATGTCTTTTGATCTCGAGCGGATTTTTTGTCGGCCAGCAGTACTATTTAATCTATGCCTTTATTGTAGTCATGCCGGTATTAATGCTTCATAAAGGATTTCAATGGGGTGAAGGGCCTTTTTGCCGGTGCCATCCATGATATGATGGCGGCAACTGGTTCCTGGAGCAGCTACTGCAACCTCATTTCCAAGCTTCTTTAACTCCGGGAAGAGCACTAGTTCTCCGATCTTCATGGATAAATCGAAATGTTCGGTCTCATACCCGAATGAACCTGCCATTCCGCAACACCCTGAAGGTATTTCCCTTACATGATAATTTACAGGCATTGACAGCATTTTCTTCGTTGGCAGCGTGGATGCTATTGCTTTCTGCTGACAATGCCCGTGGAGGCCTATTGTGAGTTCTTTATCTGTAAAGGATTCCCTGTTTATGTTTCCCTTTTCCATTTCCATAACAAGGAATTCATCGATCATCAAGGTGTTTGCAGCAAGACGCAGCGCAGAAGTTTTCTGGTCACCCCGGAGCAAATCAGGGTATTCATCCCTGAATGTCAGAATTGCCGAAGGCTCAATCCCTATCAAAGGGTGAGCTTCATCAACAAGGGCATCAAAAATGCCTACATTTTTTTCAGCAATACTTGTGGCTTTGCGGACAAAACCTTTTGAAAGGAAAGTTCTGCCGCTTACTTCGTGTCTGACCATTTCCACCCGATATCCCAGACGGTTTAGAACCATGATGGCCTTAATGCCGATCCCTGTGTCATTGTAGTTGGTGAACTCATCTGCGAAAAAGTAGACAGAACCTTTGGGATTCATCAGCCCCTCGTTAAGTCCGGGCAGTTTATTATTGCACCACTTCCGCAAAGTCATACTCTGTAAACCGGGGATTCTTCTTTTTTGGGCAAACCCTGTAATAAATTTCAGAGACGATGAAGTAATGGGGTTCTGAAGAATAAAATTGAACAGTTCTGGTACTGCTGAACCCCACCTGTAAAATGATTCAATATTGGCTACCAGCCTGGCCCTTAGCGGGGACCCATCAATATCATACTTGTGCTGGAGAAATTCAGCCTTGATTTTGGTCATGTCCACCCCGGATGGGCATTCTGACTTACAACCTTTACAAGAGATACACAAGTCAAGAATATCGTGGACTTCTTTACTTTGGAAAATCTCCCTGGAGGTTTTGTTTTGAAGGTAGTCGTTCAGTAGATTGGCACGAGCCCTGGTCGTGTTTTTTTCTTCCCGGGTGGCCATATAGCTGGGGCACATAGTACCGCCAATAAGTTCAGATTTTCTGCAATCTCCTGATCCATTGCATTTCTCTACGTGACGAACGAATCCACGTGAATCAGACCAGTCGAAAAAAGTGTCAGGGACAGGATTGTCAACGTCAGGCTTAATTCTAAGAGAACTGTCCATGGGAGGAGTATTCACTATTTTGCCCGGGTTCAGTATATTTCCCGGATCCCAGCATTTTTTAACCTGTCTGATCAGCTCAAAATTGTGTTCACCAAGAATTACCGGGATAAATTCCCCCCTTAGCCTGCCGTCACCATGTTCTCCGCTCAACGAACCCCTGTATTTTTTAACCAGTTCGGCGATTTCAGTGGCTACAGTCCGGAACAGCTTTACCCCTTCGGGTTCTTTCAGGTTGATAACCGGTCTCAGGTGCAACTCTCCGGTGGCAATGTGTGCATGGTAGACACAATTAAGATTGTGACTGGCCATGATTTTTTTGAAATCAGCAATATAGCGGGACAGGACCTTTGGGTCAACGGCGGTGTCTTCTACCAGTGACACGGGCTTGGCATCACCAGGGATATTCGACAATAGACCAAGGCCGGCTTTGCGTAAAGCCCAAACTTTTTTAATGTCATCCCCTGTAATGAGCGGAAAATGATAGCCCAAACCTTCTCCTTTCAGGTCAAGTTCCAGCGCCTGGTGCAATGCCAGGATTTCATCGGTTGTTTCCCGGGCCCATTCTACAATCAGTATAGCACCGGGTTCTCCCTTAACAAAGAATCTGTTCTTGCGTTGTTCTATGCTGTCCAGGGTACATTTGAGTATGACATCATCAATCAGTTCGATGGCCCCCGGATTGTATTTCAGAGCAATGAGATTACCTTCCATCGCTTCCTCAAGGGTATTGAAATGAATGCAAACCAGTCCGGTGTTTCCCGGAGGAAGAGGTACCAGGTTGAGCTTAATTTCTGTTACAAAGAGCAATGTTCCCTCGGATCCGGCAATCAACCTGGAAAAATTAAAGTCGGACCGGCTACCTGAGAAAGGAGCACTGTGCAACAATTCATCGAGGGCGTACCCGGTATTCCTCCGGCGGAGTGATTTTTCAGGGTACTCATTTTCAATTTTGTCCTGGTTCACCGGATCAGAAAGCATCTGATCAATTTGTTGGTATAGTGAATTTTCAAGTTTGTCGCCGAGGGTTTTATCCTTGAACTCTTTAGTTGTAAGGGGTTTAAAATGGACTTCCGATCCGTCTGAAAGAAAACCGGTAACTTCCAGAAGATGGTCGCGGGTACTGCCATATATCAGAGAATGCGCCCCGCAGGCGTTGTTGCCAACCATGCCTCCAATCATGCAGCGGTTGGAGGTGGAGGTTTCCGGACCAAAAAAAAGTTCAAACTTCCTGAGGTGAAGATTAAGTTCATCAAGGACAACGCCTGGCTGGAGCTTTACCCATTTTTCTGTGGCGTTGACCTCTATGATATTGGTCATTGTACGGGATACATCCACGACAATGCCGTTCCCGACTACCTGACCCGCAAGGGAGGTGCCGGCAGTACGCGGAATGATTCCAATTTTAAACTTAGTACAAAATATAATTACCTGGAGAATATCTTCTTTATCTTTAGGAAAAACAACGGCAACTGGTCTTTCTTTGTATGCTGAAGCGTCTGTTGAATAGAGTATTAGAGTCGATTCGTCTGTTAACAAATCCCCTTTAATATTGGTTCGCAGGGTTGAAAAATCAATCATCTACCGTAGCGTTTTAAAAATAAATATGTAGTTTTAAACAAAAATTGTATCCGTTAAGGAATGCAAGCAATAGAATTTCCCTGCTGTTCAAAAGATTTGTGTCTGGTATCCTATTCTTGATACGAAGTTAGGAGAAAATCTTGATTCCGGGAGATGGAGTTCATTCAGAATTGAACAAACCAGAGTGTGATTTTAATTATCCTGTGCAAAATATTTTGCATTGCAATCTTATCAGGACAAGCGACATTGAATTCATAGTGCGGTATTAAAAGTTAACCAAACAATAGCAATCATGGCATCTGAAGTGAATACGAATTTTCTGAAAGACAAACGACTTGATCGAATTGCAACTGATATTTTAAGGCCGGTAGGTGTAGACAGGCCGTTTTTAATATGGATGGCAAGTCTGACCATGTTGCTGTTGGTCTGCATTTATGCCTATTATATTCAGTTAGATAAAGGGTTGATAGTTACTGGATTGAGGGATTATGTTAGTTGGGGAATGTATATCTCCAACTTTGTTTTCTTTGTCGCTACCAGTTTGATCGGGATGCTGATCAGTTCGGTACTTGGTATGATGGGTTACAAATGGATCAAGCCCATCGGCCGTATTGCAGAGATCATTGCCGTTGCCTTTTCTGCAGTTGCCGGTCTGGTGATTGTTTCTGATATGGGACGTCCGGAAAGGTTACCTTACGTTTTTATGTATGCCAGGATACAATCCCCGATATTGTGGGATGTAACTGTTGTAACAACCTACATGACACTCAGTATATTGCTCTACCTTGTAACAATGATTCCTGATATGGCCATCAGTAAAGGCAGAATCGGCCATGCCCCTAAGTGGCTGCAGAAGACCTATGAGTTGCTCTCCTTTAATTTCCAGCATACTTCAGGGCAATATAAAATTCTGATGAGAATTGTTCGTATCTTATTGATATTAATTGTTCCCACTGCATTTGCCATTCATACTGTGACCTCCTGGTTATTTGCAGTTACAACCCGACCCGGCTGGGACAGTACCATTTTCGGACCATACTTCCTTTCCGGAGCCTTTGTTTCCGGAGCCTCTGCCGTCATCATCCTTATGTTTTTTGTTCGCAACAATTACAACCTGAAAAGGTATATTACCGTTGAACATTTTGACAAGATGGGTAAACTGCTCTTCCTTGTTTCCATCGTATATTTTTATTTCAACCTGAATGAATTTCTTGTTCCGGCCTATAAGATGAAAACTTTTGAGGCACATCATCTCCATCAGCTATTTGCAGGAGAATTTGCATTTCAATTCTGGAGCGTGCAGTTGCTCGGGCTTATTATACCCATGATTCTTCTTTTATTCAAGAAGATGAGAAGACCTTTGCCCATGCTGATTATCGGCATAGTCGTTCTAATTGCCTCCTGGTTTAAACGATTGCTGATAGTTGTTCCGACCATGGAATCACCCTTTCTGCCAAAACAGTTTGTCCCGGATGCCTGGATGGTTTACCATCCTACAATTGTTGAAACTGCCATCACTGTTGGAACTCTTACCCTGGCTGTGATTATTATCTCCGTACTGATGAAATTATTTCCTGTCATTCCGATCTGGGAGATTGCGGAGGAGGAGAGCGCACATCCTGATCAGCAGCCAGCAGAATAATATAAAAGAAGAGAGTCCCCGGAAACAGGGACTCTCTTCTTTTATATTGGCTAATCTTAACCTTTAAAGGGAATGCCGGGAAATTTTTCACCTCAGGGATGCGAGCCAGTAACGGGCATACAGTTTTTTTGGGGAGAGGTGGTTAAACTTCTCTATTACCCCATTTGGAGCAGGAAACAGCATTGGCATTTGGTCAATTTTGACCAGTCAGGCTTTTAATCACTTTGAATTCAGACAGGAATTCACCGGCTATAACTCTGAGTACCGTATAGGCGGGGATTCCCAATATCATACCAGGAATACCTGCAAGACTACCGGCAATCAGTGTGACAAAGAAAATTTCCAGGGGATGTACCCTGATGCTCGAAGAATAAATGATGGTCTGGATAACCATGTTATCTATAAACTGTACCACCATCACCACAATAACAATCATGGCCATCAGTGGAAGTGTTACAGTGGAAAAATTGGCATTCAGGTTGTTGGCAATGGCAACAACCAGGGCAAACAATGCTCCGATCCAGGGCCCGATATAGGGTATAACGTTTATAAGACCGGCAAAAACCCCGACAACTACAGCATGCGAGAATCCCAAACCGACGATGGTAAAGCCGATAGTTGATAGAATCATAACAACAAGCATTTGAAGCAGCATTCCGACAAGATACCTTTTGAGCAAACCCCTGACAGAGTGAATTATTTTTTCCACCCTTTCTTCATATTTGTCAGGCGATAATATGAGTAGCCATCTGCCAAACAACCCTTCTTCCTTGAGGAAGAAATAGAGGATGAAGGAAACTGAAAAAAACATGAGGAAAAGGTTTCCGATCACGGAGGCGATTGATCCAAACACCGAACTTACCTGGCCGAAACTGAGAAATCCGGAGAACTGACGCGAGAAGTAAGAATCAAGATTTTCATTTTTGGTAATATTTGAAACAAGTCCGGGATAATTATTCTGGATTTGTTCGAAGGCCCCGTTAAGGTACCCTGTAACATCTTCAATATTTATGGATGATAACTGGTTTACTTCAGAGGCTACAAGAGGGATCAGAAAAAGGAAGAAACTGATTAAGCCTAACCATAATGTCAGGATGGTCAATAGTGCTGCAGCCCTTTTACCTATGCTGAATTTTTTGTAGTGTATCTGCTGGAATCGCTGTGTGAGCGGACCTCCGATAAGGGCCATAACGGCAGCGATGAGAATGTAAGCGACAATATTGCTGAGGTACCAGGATAGCAACCCAAATAAAACGATGGCTGAAATAATGATTGTATTTTTTAACCGTTGGTCCATTTTATAACTTTGTTTATTGAGTATGTAAACACTAAATAGAATTAGAATAAATTAAAATAAATTGAAATAAGCAGCGATCGCTCAATAGTTGTCAGCTAAATTAATAAAAGCCTTGGTTTCTGTTTCAATTCGTTGGTTGTCTTTTATTTATTGCTGAAAAACCCCAGTTTGGGGACTTCATAACCTTAATGCAGGATACCTGATTAACCATTAATTTAACATTTTAGCGGAAATGCGTTGGAAGAATTTTACCTTAGTTTGGATTCCTTATATTTATTATGTTTTGAATATTTAAACAGAGTAGTCTAAAATACAGATTTACAATTAAATGGAGTTTGGATTTTATTAAATTGTTTTTAACTTCGCTTGCTATTTAGATTATTTTAACATCTGTGGTCATTAATTAAGTAATGGCTGATCCTTCAGGATTTGGCAGAATTTTAAAAGATAAAGTTTTAATATATTCCAAAATTTGAATTTAAAATTATGAAAAAAATTTTAGCAACTACTGGTTTATTGATGTGTTTTGGCGTTGTTTTTGCCGGAGGCCTTCTCACGAATGCCAATCAAAGTGCACAGTATATGAGGATATTATCCCGGAATGCATCAACATCCTTCGATGCGGTTTATTTCAATCCTGCAGGCTTAACTAAGATGGACAATGGTTTTTTCATTTCTCTTAACAGCCAGTATCTGAATCAGACAAAAACAATTACAAGTAATTTTCCGCTACTAAATAAATCAGTCTACGAGGGGGAAGTAATCGTCCCTGTATTTCCTACTGCATTCGCTATTTACAAGAAGGACAAGATCGCCTATTCCCTTGGGATTGGTCCTAACAGCGGTGGTGGAAGCGCAGTGTATGACAGCGGACTTCCTTCATTCGAGAAACCCATTTCCAAAATTGTTCCCGGGCTTGCCGGACTGAGTAAATTGGGCCAGACCATCACCAATTACAGCACCGATATTTCTTTTGAAGGTGAATCTGTTTATTGGGGAATTCAGGGTGGAGTCTCCTACAAATTCTGTGATATGTTCTCTGCCTATGCCGGACTACGTTACATACCTGCAACGAATAAATACGCTGGTTCAATAACAAATATTCAGTTAAAGGTTAATGGATCATATGCAAATGCAACTACCTATCTTTCCAATACTGTTGCACCAATGCTGACAGGGATGGCAAATCAGGCAACTGCTGCTGCCAGTACTGTTCAGCCCCTGATTGCTGCCGGAGCCGGTGGTTATACTATGGCACAACTCCTGGGTGCTGGATACATTTCAGCTGCTCAAAAGACACAACTTGAGGGTGGTCTGCTTGGTCTTGGTTTAACCGCAGCCCAGATCGGTGCCTTGCCAATGACAGGCGTTCAGGCAGCTTTCAATTCCGGAGCTTCGACCCTTAAAGGCCAGGCTGCACAAATGGATGCAACAGGTAAGGCGTTAATGGATAAGGCAGTGGACGTTGAGCAAACCGGCTCGGGTATCACACCCATCCTTGGAGTGAACATTTCCCCCGTGGAAGGATTGAATATTGGTATGAAATATGAATTTATGACCAAGTTGGAATTGACGAATGCAACCACTGTCGATGGTACCGGCATGTTTCCTGATGGTGCAAAAACAAACAGTGATCTTCCTTCCATCTTTGCAATTGGTGTGGATTACAAGTTTAACAAAAAATTTAACCTGACAAGTTCCTTAAATCTTTACAACGACCACGGAGTTAACTGGGGTAAGAATATTTACGGCGAGCCACGAATTATTAAACACAATGAGTGGGAATTGTCTTTGGGTGGTCAGTATCAGCTCAATGACTGGGCTGCCATTAGCATGGGTTATATGCGGACCGAAATTGGAGTATATGAGCAGTTCAACAGTGATTTTAGCTATTACAGCCCTTCAAATTCATTTGCCGGAGGTTTTGAACTTAAGCCCTGGTCAAAAATGACAGTGGATCTTGGCTTCCTGCTAACAAATTACAATGATGCTACAAAGTTGTTCAAAGATCCTGATGTTGGAAGTTATTTTGAAACCTATGACAAACACAATATCGGAATTGCATTTGGCTTAGCGTATCAATTCGGAGGCAAATAATACTTCAGAAATCCGGTTTTTATTGGGACAAAGGCCTGCAGGACTCATCTGCAGGCCTTTGTTTTTTTTGATTTCAGCATAGGCAAAGTTGACAGTGGACAGTCAACTTCCGGCAGGACAATTATTCAGCGAATAATTCACCGGCCTTTGAGATATGTTCCGTTTTTCCGAGGATATAGGCTACATCCCCTTCGCAGAAGGAGAGGGTAGGTTTTGGGTGGTCAATAACCTTTTGATCACGTTTTAGAGCGACAAGTGTAATTTTGTAATCATGTCGCAGTTTGCTTTCTGCCAAGGTTTTACCTATGATCGGTGCATTTCTGGCCACTTCGATGGCAACGATTTCCACATCAGGTATATCCTTGGAAATATTAAATCTCATGTTGCTGTTTTCTTCCAAAAAGATGCCATAATGATCGTTGCGGATCCTGTCAACTGCCAGGTCAATTTCTTTTCTTGGCAGGAGGAAATTAGCCATTACCCTTTCAAAAAGATCGATAGCGGTTTCAAATTCCTCTGGTATCACCTCTGTGGCACCGATCCTGTAAAGTTCTTCAATGTCCTCGATATGCCTGGTTCTGACAACAATGGAGGCATGTTTATTCAATTGCCTGACTTTATCAATGATAATCTTGAGAACATCCAGTTTCCCAATCGATATCACAACAATATGGGCATTGGAGACGTACGCCTTTTCAAGGATTGGAAGGTTGAATGCATCACCGTAAACCACAATTTCTCCTTTCTCCTGCCTTTGGCGGGCAATCTCAGGATCAAAAATGATGGAGACATAAGGTAAGTTGTGATATTTTGCCATCTTTGAAAGATTCTGCGCACGCGAATCTTTGCCGATCAGTACCAGATGGTTTTGGAGTACCGGAATATCAATCTGCTTCAAAGGGAAAAGTCCTTCAATCATCCATTTCGGGATGGGCAGTTTCAAAAGCAACTTTGTGATTCGGGTTCCCAGCATGATCATAAAAGGCGAGATTGACATGGTAATTATTGCCACGGCAAGAAACATCTGGTAAAAGAAGTTGTCAAGAATGGAGAAATCTTTTCCCAGTTTGGCTAGAATAAATGAGAATTCACCTACCTGGCTTAAGGCAATGCCAACCAGGACTGTTCCCCTGAACGTATGTCCCAGTAAAAAGGCGGTAAGGCTGCCTACTACAAACTTAATTAGTACAACGGCAATGACAGTTGCTGTAATTACAGCGAAATGTTCTGCAACGAAACCAAGGTCCAGCAACATGCCTATCGAAACGAAAAAGAAACTGGTAAAGGTATCCCTGAAGGTAATCAGATTACCAAAAGCATCGTGACTGTATTCTGATTCAGAAATCATCAGTCCGGCAAGGAAGGCTCCGAAAGCCAGGGGCATTCCCATTTGAAAGGTGAGGAGGGCCACAGACAGGCATATCAGAAGCACAATCATCATGAACAGCTCCTGGTTTCGGGTCATGGCTATGTGATGCAGCAGGCGGGGCATCAGCCATCTGTTTCCCACGTACAAAAACCCGATGATAATGACTGATTTTATTAACAGCATAAAAATCTGTCCGGAGTAGTCAATCTCGCCGCCACCCAGAAATGGAGTAAAAAGCATGAGGGGTACCAGGACAACATCCTGGAAGATGAGTATTCCCAGGACTGTCCTTCCATAGTTGGAAGTGATTTCAGAGCGGTCCTGTAATATTTTCAGGACAACAGCAGTACTGCTGAGTGCAGTCAGAAATCCAATGAAAAGGGATGCTTTCCAGTTAAGATCATAGCTGTGGGCAAGAAAGGTGGTTACAATGGTGGTGAGTGAAAGCTGCAGGAAGCCACCTAAAAATACCCTTCGTCGGATCTTGAAAAGATGGTTCAGCGAAAACTCCATGCCTATCATAAAGAGCAATAGAACAACACCAATTTCTGCCATTAGTTCTATCTCTGAAGGGGATTTGATAATCCCCAGCAGTTTTGGTCCAACAATCACTCCGGTAAGCAGGTAACCGATGATAGTCGGAACTTTTATCTTGGTAAACAGATAGTTTACCAGGGAAGATAAAGCGAATATGATTACAATGTCCTTTAATACTGCAAATTCCATGCTTGTGTAGGATAAGTTTAAAGGAAAATTAAATTAGATACAGGTAAGGAATTACTAAAGTATATGCCGGCAGACTATCTATTCAATATTTCAGCCCTTTCACAGACTGGTGCCTGTTAGATATTAACCGGGGGTTTATATGCTTTAATTCCCGGGGAAAAGGTTAATCTTCAGTTTTCTTGTCGACCAGGTAGTGATTCCTGTCTGTTGAGGTTCTTGATATCAGTTCCCCCAGGAATCCAGCCAGAAAAAGCTGTGTTCCCAGAATCATGGAAGTCAGAGCCAGGTAAAAGTATGGACTCTGAGTGACGCGTTCGACTAAGAACCCATTGAATTGCTGGATGATTTTGTAACCACCCAGCCATGCAACAGCCAGGAATCCAAGAAGAAACATAAGCGAACCGAGCGTGCCAAAGAGGTGCATCGGACGTTTCCCGAATCTTGAAATAAAGGAGATGGACATAAGGTCAAGGTACCCGAATATGAAGCGACTCAATCCAAATTTGGTGGTGCCATATTTCCGGGCTTGGTGACGCACAACCAGCTCTCCTATTTTTGAAAATCCTGCCTGTTTAGCAATATATGGGATGTAACGGTGCATTTCGCCATATACTTCGATGCTTTTAACTACCTCATTTCTATATGCTTTAAGTCCGCAGTTAAAGTCATGCAGCTTAATTCCGGTTACCATACTGGCAGTAGCATTGTATAGTTTGCTTGGCAATCTTTTTGAAAGAGGATCGAACCTCTTTTTCTTCCAGCCGGAAATCAGGTCGAAACCTTCAGATTTTATCTTTCTGTACAATTCGGGTATTTCATCAGGACTATCCTGCAGATCTGCATCCATCGTGATGACCACCTCTCCTTTTGCTTCGTGAAATCCAGTATGCAAAGCTGCTGATTTGCCGTAATTCCTTCTGAAACGAATTCCCTTCACAGCAGGTGTGATCCTGGATTGCTTTTCAATCCATTGCCAGGACCCGTCATTACTTCCATCATCGATAAACAAAATCTCATAGGAAAAGCCTTCTGCTTTCATAACCCGGTCAATCCACTGAAATAGTTCGGGCAATGATTCGGCTTCATTAAGTAATGGAATAACTACGGAAATGTCCATTGGATAGGATTAAGTTAATTTCAGGGTCTATTATTCGTATTCTTCCTCCTCCTTGTCAACTCCGTAGAAGGGGTTTGCAGGTTCCTTTTTGAAAAAGATAGCCAGAATCAGCGAAAATAGAAAACCTAGCAGGACGACAGAAAAAACCTGGGAGACGGCAAGTATTCCGGGAGTCATCAAGCTCTTGGAACTTCCCAGCATCTTTTCAATGGCTTCATCTTTCCACCCCTGTTCAATTAATTTTTCTTCCATGTTAACCAGCATTTTATCTATCATGCCCGGTTCAATATACTTGTACAAAATGAAAGTAAACAGGCTGAAAATCAGTGACCCGAAAAGAGCAACCAAAGTTCCCAGACCCAAAGCCCTTGAGTAGGGAAGACCCTCTTCTGTGTTCAGTTTTGCAAATGTCCACATGGCAAAGCCAGTTCCGCTGATTATAATAGCATAAGTCAGCAGACCGGTTATTTCCGAAAATGGAATACCCATCAAATAAAAAGCCAACTGATTCAGGATAAGTGCAAAGCCAAGATACAGGCCATGCATCATAGCGAAATGGTTGAGAGATTGAGGTTCGTTTTCCATAGGGATATGTTAGTTTTATAAAAACAAAAACAAATATATTCTAAATTTAGTAAAACCATCCCATTGTTA
>CAZDLO010000017.1:35147-46939 GCA_964506325.1 uncultured Tangfeifania sp. | reverse complement strand
ATTTATGCAGTATATTTGTAATATTTTGTGCGTCCCCAAATGTGACGAAGAACCATTTTGACCAGCGGAAGGTGCCCAGTTTGTTCAGGCGGAATGTGATATATTATTCAGGCAGGTCCAACTTTTTTCTAAACTCTTGAAATATAATGTATTGACGAAGTCATTCAATGCTTTCTTCATCTCATTAGCAGGTACAATATTTAGTTTGAGGTTCTTTTCCATACAATAGGTTTTAAAATCTTTAAAACCGGTCAACATTCCCTTTGGAGGAATGAAGTTACTTCCATTCGTATTCTTACCCTGAGCATCAATTTTATCAATGCAGATTTGGAGGTATGATAGAAGCAACCGTGTATCCCTTTCTGAGATTGATAAGGTGGATTGGAGTTTACTCAGTAATAAAGAACAACAATATTGGAATGAGGTTTGGTGAATACCCTTGTCTTTGGGTTCCACTGAACACAAAGAGATGTCTCTTCCTCTGGCACTTATTTCACTACTTAAACGATAGTACCAAAAAAGTTTTCCGCTATGTTCCTTAATTCTGAATGAACCTTCGTGTTGATTTTGGAGAATTGGGTTGGAATATTTGAAGAATTCCTCGAGTTGATTACTCCACCCATATTGGGTTTTGATGCGGTCTCTTTCCTCCATTTTCTTAACGGTTTAAAAACGTAAGGTATATAAAAATTCAACACAAAATACGAGAATATGGGTGGAGGTGGCAAATATTATTGAAAATAAAGTACTGAAATACAATTGTATGATAAACTGCATGTTTTTTGCAGAGTTTTTTCTGTCCCATTTGTATCTGTTATTTATCAGCCAGATAAACTTTCGCGCATGGGGCACTCCTTGTGCCGTCAATTTTGGCAAAGTTGCGATCAATTTGCTAACGGCTAAAGATTTGATGCACCTGCGGCGTCTATCACCGAAAGTTTGTATACCAAGTTGCACAGGTTTGGTTTTTCTCCATCTCTTTTTCCTTATCTTTGCAGTAAATTATCCGCGATATGAGTATGTTCGGACGGTGGAAAAGCTTGTTGTTTTGGGTATTTCCGATGGTTTTCTGCCTGTCGGCCCAGGCCCAGGGCACCAAACCCTTGCAGCTGGCACCTGCAATAACAGATGGCTCATTCATCTGGCAGCGCCTGAATGTTGAAGCGAGCAGTGAAATTTCCGATTTGCTCAGGCAGCAGTATGATCAGAACAGAAAAAGCGGAAATTTCCCGGGTTATCGCCTCCAGCTCTATTTTGGATCAGGTGTGCAGGCGCGCTCACAGGCGGAAAAAGTACGGTCCGATTTCAACAATCTCTATCCGGATACCAAAGTTTACCTGATTTTCAAATCACCTGATTTTATTGTGAGAGCCGGGGATTTCAGGAACAAAAGCGATGCTCTGCGGGTGTTGAAAGGATTAACCCCTGGATTTGCCAATGCATTTATCGTCACAGATGAAATAATTATCCCTGGTCCGGCAGTTCAGGGGGAAATAAAGTAGTACTTAGGATGAGCGAATCGATCAAGCACGAATGCGGAATTGCCCTTATCCGGCTATTAAAGCCGCTGGAATATTACCAGTTAAAATACGGAACCTGGCAGTATGGAGTCAACAAGCTCTACCTGATGATGGAAAAGCAGCACAACCGCGGTCAGGACGGGGCAGGAGCGGTTGGTGTGAAAGTGAATATGTCGCCGGGGCAGGAGTATATTTTCAGACACCGTTCCATCGATCCCAACCCCATACGTGATGTTTTTATAAAAATCTTCAAAGAGATAAACAACGCTCAGCAGCGTTATCCCCAGGCAGTCCAGGATCCTGTCTGGGCAAAGGAAAACCTTCCTTTTGCCGGCGAGCTCTACCTGGGTCACCTCCGTTACGGCACCTACGGCCGGAACAGTGTGGAGTCTACTCATCCCGTGATGAGGCAAAACAACTGGCGATCCCGCAACCTGGCCCTGGCCGGGAATTTCAATCTCACCAATGTTGATGAACTTTTCGACCTGTTGGTTGACCTGGGACAGTTTCCAAAAGGATTCAATGATACAGTCACTGTACTGGAGAAAGTCGGACATTTTTTGGATGAAGAAAATGAGCTGCTTTTCAGGCAGTACAAAAATGAAGGGTATGCCAACGCGGAGATTTCCCCGCTGATAGAGCAGAATATTGATATCCGGAAGGTGCTTGAGCGGGCGAGCCGCGACTGGGATGGAGGTTATACCATCGGTGGCATCATCGGTCATGGCGATGCTTTTGTGACGCGGGATCCATGGGGTATCAGGCCTGCCTATTATTACGCTGACGATGAAATCGTTGTGGTGGCATCGGAAAGGCCTGTCATACAAACGGTCATGAATGTTCACTGGAACAGTGTGGCTGAAATAAAACCGGGATACGCCCTTATTGTCAAGATGGACGGTACTGTGAAGGAGGAGTTGGTCAGGGTGCCGCAAAAAAGAAGTTCCTGTTCCTTTGAAAGGATTTATTTCTCCCGCGGTTCTGACAGGGATATTTACAAGGAGCGCAAGAAGCTGGGTTTTTTGCTTGCCCCAACCATCCTGAAAGCCATTGACAATGATTTGAAGAATACTGTATTTTCCTTTATACCCAATACGGCCGAGACGGCTTTCCTGGGAATGATGGAAGGGATCCGTGCCGATTTGCTGGTCAGGAAAAAAGTGCTGATAAAATCGCTGGGAGAAAATATTACGGAAGATGAAATTGCGGATATTATCTCGGTGGAACCCAGGATGGAAAAAATTGCCATCAAGGATGTCAAGATGCGCACATTTATTGCGGATGACAGCAGCCGTGATGACCTTGTCGGGCACGTCTATGATGTGACCTACGGCGTTGTGGAGAACCATAAGGACACCCTGGTGGTGATAGATGATTCGATTGTGAGGGGCACCACGCTCAAGCAAAGTATCCTGAAGAGCCTCGGCAGGCTCAAACCAAAGAAAATCATCATAATGTCCTCTGCCCCGCAGATTAGGTACCCGGATTGTTACGGGATAGATATGGCTATTCTTGGCAAGTTTGTTGCTTTTGAGGCGGCAATTGCCCTTCTCAAAGAGACTGGCAAATCCGGGGTGATTGATGAAGTATACCGCAGGTGCAAGGATCAGCAGCATCTGCCCAAGGAGGAGATGGTCAATTATGTGAAGGAAATCTACCGGCCCTTCTGCGATGAAGAAATTTCGGGAAAAATAGCACAACTGCTTAAACCGGCTGAATGCCATTCAGAGGTGCAGATAGTATACCAGACTGTTGAGAACCTGCACATGGCTTGTCCGAATGACACCGGTGACTGGTATTTTACAGGTGATTATCCGACTCCGGGCGGAAATAAAGTTGTTAATACCTCCTTTATCAACTATATAGAGGGAATCGGGGGCCGTGCCTACTGAAACCGCATTTTAGGGTTATCCATTTTTTCTACAAGCTCTTCCAGGTAAGATGATACGTGCCTGTCTATCTTGACGTCATACATATCCTCAATGCTGAGTAGGATACCGGTCTCCTCCACGTCCCCGAATTCATCGCTGATGGCTGTTCCGAAGGAGCGCATATTGGGAGTAAGGTTCATATAGGCATTGATGAGCGGTGGTATGTTCTCGCCAAGCTGCCTCACTTCATAGGATAGAATCTTGTAGGCTTCGTCAAAATTTTTCCCCTCGAAGAGAGCCCTGATCTTTTCCTCTTCATTATTGAAATCCATTGGGTTCTTTGCATAAACCAGGTGATCATGGTCCGGGAAAAATTTACTGAAAAAATAGAGAATGAGATTTCTGGCCTCTGTGTTATAATGGGTGTACATTGTCACTTTCCCAAAGAAATATTTAACATCGGGATAATCGATCATGAGGGCCCCAAGTCCGTCCCACAGGTTGTCAAGTGCAAACAGCGCCTTGGCTCCGGCCTTGGATGACTGGTAATCAGGCTGAACAAAAGAGCGGCCCAGTTCAATGACGGAAGGGAGGTAATCGCTGATGAATTTGTCGGAGAAGTTAAAAAGGTGAGCAGTGGCAAGTGGTACCTCTCCATTGGCTTCCCTCTCCACGCTGCCACAGTGGATAAACCGGTATCCGCCCAGGATTTCCTTGCTTGCCGGATCCCAGACTATCAGCTGTTTGTAGGGATGTGTTTCAGAAAGATCATATTGGTCAAGATCCAGTTCCTCCCCGACACCTCCGCCAGCAGACCTGAAAGTCAGTTCCCTGAGCCGTCCAATTTCACGCATCAGGTTGGGCGAATCATGGTATGTGAGGATATATATTTCGTTATCAGCCTTGTTCGTCTTCCGTTGGAATTTCTCCGGTGTAAGTTCTGCCTCGAGTAATTCCCTGGAAACGGGAGGTATGATCTCCTTCATCTTGTGACAAAAATTAGTTCGTGTCAAAATTAGCAATAATTGCTTCCTAAAACCACGGGATTAACAAATTAAAACAACTCTTGCTATAACAACTGAAAGGTGAAATAGTTTAAAAAGCGGGGAAATATTTGTGATACCCCACCTGTTTTTTTGGCAGGCCGGCGATTGCTTATTGCCCGCTGCCTGTACCCGGAAGTCCGTATACCACCTTCTTTACCTCTCCGGCCCATTGGGTAGGAGTTTTTGAGTGGTTGAAGGTCTCCCACGGGACAGGTTTCCCGAAAGTGATGGTAAAGTTTTTTCCACGCTGACTCACCATTTCGTCCGGCAGCAGGAACATCTCAATGTTGAATTTTATGCCGATGAATTGCCGGAAGTTCGAGAGCCAATAGAAAAAGGAGGAGTTGCGTCCGCTCATGAAAACAGGGATGACATCTCTTCTGTGTTCTATGGATTTCTGGATGAAGTGCTTATGCCATTCAAGGTCTGAAATTACGCCATGTTTTCGCCTGGAGGCCAGCCCTGCCGGGAAAATTAGAATTTGCCGGTCAGACTCGTAGGCACCTTTGATCAGGTTGATGGAATTTCGTTGTAACCCGTATTTGTTGATGGGGATGAACAGTTCTTTCAGTTGCGGTATTTTTGTCAGCTCATCCCGCACCAGGAAAAGTGAAGGCCCGAGGAATTTATCCACGCCGTATATCAGGATCAAACCATCGAACCCCCCGAGGGGATGGTTGGAGGCAAAAATAAACCTGCCACCGGCAGGGAGATTCTCAGTACCCCTGAATTCAAATTTTATATCGAAATAGGTAAAACACGCCGCTATAAATTCAATCCCTTTTTTATCTCCGTACCTGTCAATTATCTCATTGAGTTCGCGGATATGGAGGATTCTGTTCAACAGGGCATATACGAATCCGGGAATGCGTCTGGCAAGTTTGCTGTTCTTTTCCCCGATCAGATCTTTCAGTACAATTGGTCTCATGCGTCTATAATATTGTTTTTAAGTTGCCGGAAGGAAACAAAGTTCAGTGATTCCAATACCCACCCAATCATTTTCGGTTGGTCCCGACGCATCGGAATGGGTATTTCACCAGTATCAACAAAGTCATTGCTGATTCTGACAGGAAGCACCTGTACAAGGTGAGACATTCGCAAATTATTTAAATGCCTGTAATTCAAGACAGTAATTCGGAAGTTGAATTACGATTTTTATTATTTTCCTTTCCACGAAATTACCCCATAAAGGTTTTTGTATCTGCCTGATTTTCAAAAATTCCCGCAAGATTATCAACAAGTTATCAACAGGGAACCCTGGGGCGATTCTTAAAAATTGTTAATAACCTGTTGAGAAATAGTTTAGTGGAATAAAGTGTCACGTATTGTCATGAAGTGTAATAATTTTATACCTTTACATTCGATCAAAAAAGTCAGGTACAGATGGTCTCATTTTCGAACATATACAGTGCAACAGTTGACGGCAAAGGGCGTATCGTGCTCCCTGCTCCTTTTAAAAAGGAGATGGGCGATGCGCTTGAACCGCAGTTTGTGGTCGAAAAAGACGTTTATGACACCTGTTTAAATCTTTATCCCTATTCTACCTGGCTTACAAAGGTAGAAAGATTGCGGAAGCGTTTAAACATGGACGATCCTGTTCACAGCAAAATGTTATCCAGATATTACGAGGAGATCGTTACGGTAACAATGGCGGAGAATGGCCGACTGAATATTCCTGACGAAATGCTAAAGTATGCAGGGATAACAAAAGAGGCGGTATTTACAGGACAGGGAATGCGAATGAGGCTGTGGGAGCCTTCCCGGCATCAGGCGTCAAGGCTTAGCGATGAAGATTACACCAGGTTGTACAGGGAGCTGCTTGGTGGCCCGATGGATAATTTTTAACAACGCAACTTTCGTCGCATGAGTGAGTATCACATACCGGTCTTGCTGGAAGAGAGCATCGACGGACTAAACCTCCTGTCCGGCGGCATCTATGCCGATGTTACCTACGGGGGAGGCGGCCATTCGCGCCGCATTCTTGAAAAGCTTGAAGGTGGCAAACTGATTGCCTTTGACCAGGATGAGGATGCATTGCAGAATCTGATCGGCGACGACAGGCTGATTTTTGTCAATCACAACTTCAGATACCTCAAAAATTTCCTTCGGTACTACGGTTTTGAGAAAGTGGACGGCATCCTCGCCGACCTTGGTGTTTCATCCCATGACTTCGACCAGCCCGACCGTGGATTCTCTTTCCGTTTTGACGGGAAGCTCGATATGCGCATGAACCAATCTGCTGAAAAAGATGCCGTTATGGTGATCAATGAATATGATGTCTCCCGTTTGGGGGAGGTTTTCAGAAACTATGGAGAGATCCAGAACTGGAGGAATCTTTCACAAACCATTGAACGGGAAAGGGGCATCCGGAAGATAGTAACCGTGACACAGTTTTTAAGTGCCATTTCGAAATGTGTGCCGGCAAAAATTGAGAAAAAATACCTGGCGCAGGTTTTCCAGGCACTGCGCATTGAGGTGAATGGTGAGATGGATGCCCTGGAGGCATTCCTGGAAAGTACACTTGAACTGCTCAATCCGGGAGGACGACTGGTGGTCATTTCCTACCATTCGCTCGAAGACAGGATGGTTAAGAATTTTATGCGTTCGGGACGTATCGACGGTAAAACAGAGCAGGATTTCTATGGCCATTACCACCTGCCATTCGAAGTGATCACCCGCAAGGTGATTGTTCCGGATGAGAAGGAAACCGAACGGAACCCAAGGGCGCGGAGTGCAAAACTGCGTATTGCCCAAAAAAATTAAAAATGGAAGAAGCCGGGAAAAATAAAAAATTCAACCTGGGAGACCTGCTGAACGGCAGGTTTTTCGAGAGCGAATTTTTTACCAGGAACAAGCTTCTGATGTTTGTCATCTTCCTGATGCTGCTGGCCAATATTTCTGTCCGGTACAGGGCAGCCAAGGTGCTCAGGGAGGTTGATAACCTTGAAAGGGATGTGAAGGAACTGCGGGCACATTCAATTGCGGTTTCTGCTGAGATCATCCGGCTGACAAGGCCTTCTGAGATACTGGACCGCATCAGGAACAGCAATTTGGGACTTGAAACTTCCAAAGTTCCGCCAAGAGTGATATATGTAGACAAAGAACAATGATGGAGGTTAAGAAAGGCATATTGCAACGGTTTAAGGTGGTCTATTTTATGATCATCTTTTCTGCGTTGCTTATACTTCTTCTGGTTCTCAAGATACAATTTTCGCCACACTGGAAAAATAAAAGCGAGATATTCAAAGTTGTTGAGATACCTGTCCAGGCCCGTCGGGGGACCATCTGCGCCGCTGATGGCAGTCCGCTGGCGGCATCCATTCCCCATTACAAGCTAAGGATGGACCTTACCGTTCCTCCCCTGAAAAAGAACTTTGCCCGTGATGTGGACTCCCTGTCACTCATGCTTTCCAGGTTTTTCCGCGACAAATCCGCTTCCGCGTACCGGCGGTCACTTACCGAGGCTTTCCGCAAGAAGGATCGCTACTTCCTGATCTCCTCTCACAAGGTGGATTATTATGAACTACAGAAAATCAAGAAGTTCCCGATTTTCAGAAACGGGCAGTTCAAGGGAGGACTCATTACCGAACAGGATTACGAGCGGATATACCCGCTGGGTAATGTCGAAAGCAGGACCCTGGGTAAGCTGAAAGAAGGTGTTTCCAATGGCATGCCTGCCCAGGTAGGTGCGTTCGGACTGGAAGAAAAGTTTGAAAATGATCTTAGCGGTGACCCCGGACTGGCCCAGAAGGCCAATATCTCAGGGCGGACCATGGAGGTTCACCTGGTGGAACCAACAGACGGATTTGACCTGATCACAACACTTGACGTCAAATTGCAGGACCAGGTTTCCTACTCTCTCCGCAAAATGATTGAGAAAACCAGGGCGCAATTTGGTACAGCCATCCTGATGGAGGTTAAGACCGGCGACATCAAGGCCATATCCAACTTTGGAAGAAACAGCGGGGGACAGCTGGTCCAGGGATACCAGAATTATGCCCTCGGACCTGCCGGTTGCACTGAGCCGGGATCAACATTCAAGCTGGCTTCGCTCATGGCTGCCATGGAAGATGGCAAGATCGACACTTCCACCATTGTGGATACCGGGAAAGGTTTCTGGAACAACAGGGGATGGAAGGTGACTGATTCTGATTACGGGAAAAAAGTATACGGGAAAATAAATGCCAAACGTGTTTTTGAGCTGTCCTCCAACGTAGGGGTAGCAAAACTGGTTACCCAGTCTTATGCCGGGGAAGAGAAGAATTTCTTCAGCAGGATTCATGATTTTGGCCTGGATATGCCGCTTAGTGTCGGACTCAGCGGCGAAGCCGATCCGTATTTCAATCGCCCGGGCAGCAAAATGTGGTCGGGAGTCAGTATGACCCAAATCTCCTATGGCTATGAAATCAAACTGACTCCTTTGCAGATACTGGCTTTTTACAATGCGGTAGCCAACGACGGCACCATGATGCAGCCCCGCCTGGTTAAGGCCATAGTTGAAAACGGAGAGATACGTGAAAGTTTCGGTACCAAAACGCTCAAAAGGTCAATTTGTTCGAACAGCACCCTCAGGAAGGCACATGCCATGCTGGAAGGTGTAATACTGAATGGCACCGGAGCAGGGCTGAAGCCATCAACCTATAAAATCGCAGGCAAGACAGGTACCGCACAGGTGGCCAATAAAAATGAAGGTTACGGCAGCAAGGGAAGGAAAGTCTACCAGGCATCCTTTGCCGGCTACTTCCCGGCTGATGCCCCGAAATATTCCTGCATTGTGGTGGTTAACCATCCGTTGGGCGACTATTACGGTGCTTCAGTTGCGGGGCCAGTGTTCAGGCAGATTGCAGATTATGTGTATGCCTATGAGCTTGGACTGAACAAGGATTTTGAATATTCCGGTCCTGAAGTTGCCGAGGATTACCCGGGTTTTGTTGCCGGACGGAAAAAAGATATTGCCATGATACTGGATGAGCTGGATATTCTCAACGGATGGAGCATTTTCAAATCAGAATGGGTGGAAGCCAACAGGGAGGAAGATGGTGTTGCCCTCAGGAACCGGGAGATTAAACCCGGAATGATTCCAAATGTAAAGGGAATGGGTGCCACAGACGCGGTTTACCTGCTTGAAAAGTCAGGGCTTAGAGTATCACTGCGGGGTTTCGGCAAGGTTAAATCACAATCCCTGAGGGCAGGCGATCCGATGCGGAAGGGACAGAATATCATGATTACACTGGGATAAACGATGAATAGCAAATACGTATGAATTTAACTGACCTATTATCTGGTATCGACGGACTGAGTGTCACGGGTGATTCGGGGATCAATATTACCGGAATAACATTCGACTCCCGCAATGTAAAGGAGGGAAACCTCTTTGTTGCGTTGTCCGGTACGCATACCGACGGCCACCAGTATATCCCCGTGGCACTGGAAAAGGGCGCTTCAGCCGTATTGTGCAGTACAACTCCTCTAAATCCGGGCTCCGGCGTTACCTGGATTACTTCTGCCAAAACCGGTTCAGACCTGGGCATGGCGGCTGCCAATTTCTATGGTCAGCCTTCCCGGAAAATGAAAGTGGTGGGAGTTACCGGAACAAATGGCAAGACAACTACCGCCACATTGCTCTACAGGTTGTTCACTTCACTGGGACATACCTGCGGTCTTTTTTCAACGGTATGCAACTATATCGGGGGCGAGAAACTGAATGCCACTCATACGACACCGGATTCCATACAGCTTCAGCAAATAATGGCCGAAATGGTGGCAGCAGGCTGCACCCACTGTTTTATGGAAGTCAGCTCCCATGCTGTTGATCAGCAGCGTATTGCCGGAATAACTTTCGACGGGGCCATCTTCACCAACCTGACCCACGACCATCTCGATTACCACAAGACTTTCGCTTCCTACCGGGATGCGAAAAAGGGATTCTTCGACCAGCTGCCTGCAGGCGCTTTTGCACTGACCAACCTGGATGATAAAAACGGGACTGTGATGCTGCAAAACACCAGGGCAAGGAAATTTACCTACTCTGCCCGGGTGATGGCCGATTTCAAGGTCAAAGTTATTGAGAGCCATTTTGATGGGATGTTGCTGAATATCAATGGACAGGAATTTTGGAATCATTTTGCAGGGAACTTCAATGCCTACAACCTGCTGGCAGTTTACGGATCAGCGGTTCTGATGGATGCAGATCCGGGAGAGGTTCTGAGAGTGATGAGCCAGTTGAAACCTGTTGACGGCAGGTTTGAAATTTTCCGCTCCCCGATCGGCTACTTTGCCGTGGTGGATTATGCACACACCCCTGATGCCCTTAAAAACGTCCTCTCGACCATTAACGAGGCCAAAACCGGCAACCAGATGGTCTTTTGCGTCGTAGGTGCCGGGGGCGACCGCGATAAAACCAAAAGGCCAGAAATGGCGGCCGAGGCTGTCAGGGCAAGCGACCGGCTTATCCTGACATCCGATAACCCACGCTCGGAAGAGCCTGAGCAGATCATAGCCGACATGCTGGCAGGAATACCCGCAGGAATGCGGCAGAAGGTACTGGCGATTTCCAACCGCAAGGAGGCCATACGTACCGCCTGCATGATGGCACACAAAGGTGATATCATCCTGATTGCCGGGAAGGGGCACGAAGATTACCAGGAAATCAAGGGAGTGAAATATCACTTTGATGACCGTGAAATTGTAAGTGAAATATTCAATGCATCTACCATAAACTGATCAAAATGCTTTACTATCTCTTCAGATACCTTGAAAATTTTGATATCCCGGGAGCCCGGATGTTCGAATACATCTCCTTCCGTTCTTCCATGGCGGTGATCTTTGCTTTGTTCATCTCCACGATCTGGGGTAAAAGAGTGATCCGAATGCTGCAGCGGCAGCAGATAGGGGAGGAGATCCGTGATCTCGGACTTGAAGGTCAGA
The DNA here is from genome assembly GCA_964506325.1 of uncultured Tangfeifania sp. Classification (GTDB taxonomy): domain Bacteria; phylum Bacteroidota; class Bacteroidia; order Bacteroidales; family Prolixibacteraceae; genus CAINVV01. The sequence goes on along the minus strand of CAZDLO010000017.1, from coordinate 35,575 downwards.
TGCAGAAAAAGGGCACTCCCACTATGGGTGGCATCATTATCCTGATGTCCATTCTCATCCCCGTACTGCTTTTTGCCAAGCTGGACAATGTTTACATCATCCTGATGATCATCTCTACCATATGGCTGGGGGTGATCGGATTTATTGACGACTATATCAAGGTTTTCCTCAAGGACAAACAGGGACTGGCAGGCAGGTTCAAGATCATGGGTCAGGTAATGCTTGGTCTCATAGTTGCCGGAACGCTCTATTTTAACGATGATGTGATGGTACGAGACCAGGTCTATCTTCCCAATGGACGGGTGAAAACCGAAACCGTCGTTAACCCGGAGACGGGTAAAAAGGAGGTGCGCCAGGTTACGATCGACAGGAAGTCGACCGAAACTACCATTCCATTCATCAAGGATCATCAGTTTGACTATAAGTCG
>CAZDLO010000017.1:0-35137 GCA_964506325.1 uncultured Tangfeifania sp. | reverse complement strand
CTTGTATGGTTCCTTTATGCCCTGGTCATCATTTTTATTATCACGGCAGTGTCCAACGGGGCGAATCTGACAGACGGACTCGACGGACTTGCGACAGGGGTTTCGGCAATCAGCGGGACAACGCTCGGGGTTTTTGCCTACCTCAGTGGTAACTTTATCTATGCCGGATACCTCAATATCATGTATATCCCCTATATCGGCGAGCTTACCGTCTTTATCTCGGCATTCATCGGGGCCTGCATCGGATTCCTCTGGTACAACTCCTATCCTGCCCAGGTTTTCATGGGTGATACCGGCAGCCTTTCACTCGGAGGCATCCTGGCAGTGTTTGCCATCATCATACGTAAAGAATTCCTGATTCCGTTGCTGTGCGGCATATTCCTCGTTGAAAATCTGTCGGTTATGATTCAGGTACTCTATTTCAAATATACCAGGAGAAAATATGGTGAGGGCAGGAGAGTATTTCTTATGGCACCACTTCACCACCACTTTCAGAAAAAGGGATTTCCTGAGGCAAAAATCGTCACGCGATTCTGGATTGTTGGAATAATACTATCAGTATTAACGATTGCAACCCTTAAAATCAGGTAGGTATGGACAAGAAGCGTTTGGTTGTACTGGGTGCAGGCGAAAGCGGGGTAGGTGCTGCTATCCTCGGTTTGGCCAAAGGGTTTGATACGTTCGTTTCAGACTTCGGATCCATTCTGCCTGCTTACAAATCAGACCTCCTGTCTTATGGAATTCCTTTCGAAGAAAACCAGCATACACCCGGGTTGATACTCACCGCAGACCTGGTGGTGAAAAGTCCGGGCATTCCCGACAAGGCTCCTATCATCCAATCAGTGAAAAAGGCCGGCATCAGCATTATTTCCGAAATTGAAATGGCGGGCCGCTATACGAATGCGACAACTGTGTGCATCACGGGCAGCAATGGCAAGACAACCACAACCCTGTTGATTTATGACCTGCTGAAACGTGCAGGATTGAATGTGGGCCTTGCCGGCAATATCGGGAAAAGCTTTGCCAGGCAGGTTGCAGAGGAGCAATATGATTTTTATGTACTTGAGATATCCAGTTTTCAGCTGGACGGGATGTTCGATTTCCGGGCCAATGTGGCCATTCTTACCAACATCACTCCCGATCACCTCGACCGCTACGAGTACAAGATTGAAAATTACATCGATTCAAAGTTCAGGATTATCCGGAATCAGACGGAAGATGATTTTTTCATCTACAATGAGGATGATCCTGTAGTTGTTTCAGAATTGGGCAGGAGAGAACTCAAAGGCAGAAGACTGCCCTTTTCAATCAGGCACAAAGTGGAAGAGGGCGCGTGGGTGGAAGATAACACAATGAAAATAAATGTATTCAATAATATTTTTGACATGACAATATTAGAACTGGCTCTTCAGGGGAAGCACAACCTGAACAATTCGATGGCAGCAGGTATTTCCGGAATGGTACTTAAACTTCGCAAGGAGGATATCCGGGAGTGCCTGAGCGATTTTCAGGGTGTAGAACACCGGTTGGAAAGATTCATGCGCGTTCACGACATTGAGTTTATCAATGATTCAAAGGCTACCAACATCAATTCGGTATGGTATGCACTTGAAAGCATGTCTACCAGGGTCGTCTGGATTGTGGGCGGCATCGACAAGGGCAATGATTATTCAGAGCTTTTCGGCCTGGTGAAGGAGAAGGTAAAGGCCATTGTTTGCCTGGGAGTTGATAACAGCAAGATCCTGGCTGCTTTCCGTGACAAAGGTGTGGAGATGGTTGAAGCAAGAAGCATGGAGGAAGCTGTGCGCAGTTCCTATTTTCTCGCTTCAAAGGGTGACTCGGTGCTGCTATCTCCCGCGTGTGCCAGTTTTGATCTTTTCAGAAATTACGAGGATCGCGGTCGCCAGTTCAAGGAGGCAGTAAGAAATCTTTAATTGAGAATTAGTACGAGAATGATTCAATAGCCTGATATTTATGAAGTTCAGCGAATACATAAACAGATTAAAGGGAGACAGAAAGATATGGATGGTAATCTTCGTATTATCATTCATTTCTATCCTGATTGTTTATAGTTCGACTGGAGCCCTGGCCTTCAGGCGCTCTAACGGAAATACGACGTTTTACATATTAAGACAGGTCATTGTGCAGCTGCTTGGATTCATGGTTATCCTTCTGATGCTAAAGAATCTAAGTATTAGGGTCTACAACAAGTTCGCCAATGTTGCATTGCTGGCAGCCATGGTGTTTATCGTGGTCGGTATCCTGATCGGACGGGGGTCCGGGCGAACCATTCCACTCGGGTTCTTCAGCTTCCAGCCTGCCGAGCTGGCAAAAGTGGCGATTATGATGTGGGTGGCCAGGATATTGTCAAAAATGGGAGAAAGCGATGAATCCAAAAGGACCTCCTTCCTGAAGATCCTGGGAGGAATGGTATTGCTGTCTTTGCTGCTTCTCAAGGTAAATTTCTCGTCGGCGGTGCTGATTTGCTCGACAGCATTCATCATGATGTTTGTGGCGCAGATTCCCCTTCGGTATCTCCTTGGCACTTTGGTGGTTGCTTTGATAGTTGCAGTCTCTTTGTTCCTGGTTCGCCATTCGCTGCCGGATATGGTATACAAAGGTACCAGGGTTGAAACTGTGTTCAACAGGATAGACCGGTATGTTACAGGTACCGATCCAAAGCGGGAGGACGGTATCACACAGGATGAGTTTGCCAAAATAGCCATCTACAACGGAGGATTTTTTGGGGTCGGCGCCGGGAAGGGAGATATCAGCAACAGGATGAGTGCTGCCTACAATGACTTCGTTTTTGCCATCATTGTTGAGGAGTATGGACTCTTTGGCGCTGTTGTCATCGTGATCCTTTACCTTATTCTTCTTACAAGGGGGCTGATGATCATAAAGGCCTGCAAAAGATCCTTCCCGCTTTACCTGGCAACCGGGGCGGTAACCATGATCCTGTTGCAGGCCCTGGTAAACATGGGGGTCTCATCGGGTGCGATTCCAGTTACAGGTCAGCCGCTCCCGTGGATCAGCTGGGGTGGGACCTCGCAGATCTTCACCGCCATTGTATTTGGGTTTTTGCTGAGTGTAAGCGCGGAAAACCAGGCTGAATTACTCAGGCAGGATGCTCCGTCGGAGGTTGAAGAGGATGATTATGACGAGGATGAAATAGTACTGAATATTGAAAAATAGATACATGGACAACCATCGGTTTATCGTTAGCGGAGGAGGTACAGGGGGGCACATTTTCCCTGCACTTTCTATTGCCGAAGGTTTGAAACAACGCTTTCCTGATGCAGAGATACTCTTTGTCGGCGCGCTTGGAAAGATGGAAATGGAGAAAGTCCCGGCAGCCGGGTTCCCCATTGTCGGACTGCCGGTTGCGGGTTTTCACAGGGGTGAAATCTGGAGGAATATACTGTTCGTACCAAAACTGATCTCATCATTGCTGAAAGCAAGGAGTATTGTGCGGAAATTCAAACCGGACTGTGTGATTGGTGTCGGTGGATATGCCAGCGGACCGGTCTTGAAAATGGCTGCCCGGATGGGTATTCCGACCATCTTACAGGAGCAGAACTCCTATGCCGGTATAACAAACAGGTTGCTGGGTAAAAAGGCGGAAAAAATTTGTGTGGCCTATCAGAACATGGAACGGTTTTTCCCGGCCGGGAAAATAGTTTTTACCGGAAATCCTGTCAGGAACGGACTGGAAAACCTTGCCGGGAAACGGGAGGAGGCGTTGAGATTTTTCGGCCTGGATACTGAAAAACCTGTGGTGCTTTTAGTGGGCGGAAGCCTGGGGGCACGGTCGCTGAACAACGGCATCCGTACGAAGTTGGAACTGATACGACAGTCTGGGGTCCAGTTGCTCTGGCAGACGGGTAAAATATATTACAGCGACTTGAAGGAAGAACTGGACAGGAACCCTGCCGGGAATGTCCATCTGCTTGAGTTTATTCACCGGATGGACCTTGCTTTCGCGTGTGCCGACCTGGTGATTTCGAGGGCCGGAGCAGGCACCATCAGTGAATTGTGTGTGGTTGGCAAGCCTGCAATCCTTGTACCATCGCCCAATGTGTCGGAAGATCACCAGACCGCCAACGCAAGGGCGCTGGCAGCTATTGGTGCAGCGATGCTGATAAGGGATTCTGAGGTGAATGAGAGACTTGTTGAAGAAGCGCTGGCTCTCGTTGCAGACAAAGACCGGCTTGCCGGATACGCTGAAAATATTCGAAAAATGGCTACGCCTTCGGCGACCAAAGATATTGTAGAGGTAATAGTTTCATTGTTAAATGGGAATAATGGCTGAACTGGATAACATAAACAGGATTTACCTGCTTGGGATTGGCGGGATCGGGATGAGTGCCCTTGCACGGTATTTCAGGTTTGCCGGGCATATTGTATCAGGGTACGACAAAACCCCGTCTCCGCTGACCGACGAATTGATAGCAGAGGGTATTCCGGTTCATTTTAGTGAGGACCAGCAGCTTATGCCCTTATTGACAGACAGGGAGGTGACCTTGGTCATCTATACACCGGCAGTGCCGGAGAGTTTTGGTGAAATGGCCTGGCTGCGCGAAAATAAGTTTAACATCGTCAAGCGTTCCCAGGTACTGGGATACCTGAGCCAGGGGAAAAAGTGCATCGCTGTGGCAGGCACACATGGCAAGACCTCTGTAACAACCATGACCGCTTACCTGCTCCGGGAGTCTTCGGTAGACTGTTTCGCCTTTATGGGCGGAGTATCACGTAACTACGGCACCAACATGCTCCTGCCTGCCAATGACAGCAACCTGATGGTGGCTGAGGCAGATGAGTTCGACAGGTCATTTCTCAGGCTTTTTCCTGAGATGGCTGTAATAACCTGGATGGATCCGGATCACCTGGATATTTATGGCACCGCAGGACAACTTGTGGAAGCCTTTGCCATTTTTGTTTCGCAGGTCAACAAAGGCGGAACACTGCTGTACAGAAAAGGAGTGGCCATAGACCATAACTGGAACAGGGAGATTCATTTTTACACCTATTCAGCTTCGGAAACTGCTGATTTCCAGGCTATAAACATAGAAGTAATCGACGGCGCCTACCATTTTGACCTTGTTTCTCCATTGGGTGAAATCAAAGGAATCAGGCTGAATTATCCAGGACTTATGAATGTCGAAAATATGACGGCAGCCATATCGCTGGCACTGCTGAACGGAGTCAGTGCGTCGGAGATCCTGGCTTCCGTACCTGAATACAAAGGTGTTGAAAGGCGATTTGACATCCGTTACAAAGGAAAAAAAACCATCTATATTGATGATTACGGGCATCATCCCAGGGAGTTGGAGGCCACCATCAGGTCTGTCCGGCATCTCTATCCGGGAAGGAAAATCACAGGGATCTTTCAGCCCCATCTTTTCACCCGCACCCGGGATTTTGCGCAAGGTTTTGCCGAAAGCCTTGACCTGCTTGACGAAGCCCTGGTGATGGAAATCTATCCGGCACGTGAAGAGCCTATCCCGGGCGTGGATGCAGGAATGATCCTTGACCTGATGCAACTGGAATCCAGGAGAAGATGTTCAGCCAAAGATTTCCCGGCAGTCCTGGATGATTATCAACTGGATATTTTACTGACATTGGGAGCGGGCGACATCGATCGCCTTGTCCAGCCGCTTGTCAGTTATTTGAAGGAGAATGAGCATGTTTAGAAGAATTGGTAAAATATTGATCTGGTGCCTTGTGGCCCTGGTGGTCTCAGGTTCCCTGGGATTTACCATCCGGGAGCGCAAGAAAATTGTGTGCACTGATGTAAGGGTCGAAATAACTGATTCGACTGACAATCAATTTTTAAGAAGCAGGCAGATAAGAGAATGGGTGCTGAGCCATAACCGTCATATATTGCGTCAAAACCTCGACAGAATAGATTTGAGGCAAATAGAAGACGGGTTGAGAAAAATAAAGGCCGTTGAAGATGTCAAAGTCTTTACCTCCATAGTCGGAAGTGGCAAGCCCGGGGAAGGATCGCTGGTGGTCAGGATCAGCCAGCGTGATCCTGAGTTCAGGGTAGATCTGCCAGGGCGTGATTACTACATGGACCGGTTTGGGAAAAGTATCGACTGGACGCCCGGTTATACCCCCCGCGTGCTGATAGTGTCGGGTGTGATAGCCTATGAATTTGCACGCAAAAAGTTGCTTCCTTTGATAACCTACATACAGGAAGATCCGTTCCTTAGCGCACAGATCGACCAGATCCATGTGGGGAGTAGAGGAAATCTGACAATGGTACCACGGATTGGCGACCAACTGATTAACTTTGGTTCGCCTGATGATTATCAGGATAAGTTCAGAAATTTGAAAGCGCTTTACAAGGAAGGTTTTAAAAACGGTGGATGGACAGTATACAAGTCTATCAACCTTGCGTATAAAAATCAGGTAATCTGTTTAAAAAAACGATAGAGATGAGCCAGACAAGAGAGTTAGCAGCCGCTATTGATATCGGCACACACAGGACCAGAGCTATCCTGGGGCGATTTACCCCGGAAAATAAACTGGATGTATTGGCCTTCGGTGAAGTCCCCACACAGGGGGTACGAAACGGGGTCGTTGTAAATATTGAGGAGGCGGCAGAATCCATTCGCAAGGCAGTTTCGATACTTGAACGTTCGACCAAATTAAAGGTCAGAAAGGTGTATGCGGGAATCTCAGGACAGAAAATTGGGAACCGAACATATTCATGCTACCGGATGACTGAGGGTAATGAAGTGACACCGGTCATCGTCAAGGCACTGGCTGATGAAGCCAGGCGACATTCAGGAGAGGCCGGGGAGAAAGTCTATCACCTGGTTCCAACCGAATACATTGTCGATGGGGAGCGTGAAATCAACAAGCCTACCGGAATTGCAGGTCGCAGGATTGATGCTGTCTTTACTATCGTCATGGCATCTGAAAATTACGAAAAAAATCTATCGCGCGCGATAGAAAAGGCCGGATTTGAATTGGCGGGTGTGTATGTCAACCCATTCGTCCAGGGAACAGCCTGTCTTTCCCAGGATGAAAAGGAAGCCGGTGTGGTATTGCTTGACCTGGGTGCCGGAACTACCGGACTTTCACTCTATTACGAAAATAAATTGCGACTGGCTCTCGAATTGCCCTTTGGTGGGAATGTCATTTCAAATGATATAAAGGAAGGTTGCAACATCATCCCCCGCCATGCTGAAATGGTGAAGGTGAATTGTGGGTTTGCGATGTCAGAGATGGCCCCCGATAACAAGGTTGCCCAGATTCCCGAGGTGGAAGGATGGCCGGGGAAGGAGATCTCCTTCAGAAGCCTTGCAGGCATCATCCAGGCAAGGGTGGAAGAGATCATGGAATGGGTTAATCACCAGCTTGAATCATCCGGTTACCTCGACAAGCTCGGTGCCGGGATAGTACTGACAGGTAATGGAGCCAACCTTGCCGGCATCGACAAGCTGGTGAGCTACACCACCGGACTGGATGTAAGGTTTGGCAAACCGATTATCGCCATGAAGGAACAACTTTTCAATGATCAGCTGTCAACACCGGGCTCTGCGAATCTGCTGGGTGTCCTTGTTCATGGTCTCATCAATTCAAGGAATCTGAAATATCCTGCCGGAATGGTTGAATCGGCTGTTCAGGAGGAGGTGCCAAAAGCAGCGGCAGCCCCGGCAAAGCGGAAATCACACGGGCTTTTTAACCTGGTAGATAAGGTAAAGGAGGGTTTTGACGGCCTCTTTGAAGATACTGAAGGAAAATAGTTGGATTAAGATAACTCTTATGGAAAATAATATTGACGACCTGTTATCGTTCGGGTTTCAGAACCACAACAACTCCATCATCAAGGTGATAGGAGTCGGCGGAGGTGGTAGCAACGCAGTCAATCACATGTATCACAACGGGATATCCGGTGTTGATTTTGTAATTTGCAATACGGATGCCCAGGCACTTGCCAACAGCCCTGTGCCGGTGAAGATCCAGCTGGGTGTCACGCTGACAGAAGGGAGGGGAGCCGGAAACGCACCCAGGAAAGGTGAGCAGGCAGCCATCGAAAACCTTGGAGAAGTAAGGCAAATTCTCGAGTCAGGTACGAAGATGGTCTTTATTACTGCCGGAATGGGTGGCGGCACCGGCACAGGAGCAGCACCAATCATCGCTCAACTGGCCAGGGATATGGATATCCTTACCATTGCCGTTGTGACAATGCCTTCGAAAAAAGAGGGGAAACTGCGCTACGACCAGGCTACGGAGGGTATTCTGAAGCTTGACCGGTTCGTGGATTGCATGCTGGTGATCAGCAACGAAAATTTGCACAAGGTGTATGGTGAACTTCCTGCACGGGAGGCTTTTGCCAAGGCAGATGACATAGTATGCACAGCGGTCAAGGGATGTGCGGAGATCATTACCCTGCATGGCAATATCAATATTGACTTTGCGGATGTAAATACGGTAATGAGGGACAGCGGGGTCTTTATCATGGGGACCGGCTTCGCTGAAGGCCCCGACCGCGCCTACCTTGCAGTCGAGGATGCACTGCATTCACCATTGCTTGACAGCAACAACATATACGGTACCAGCAACATTCTTCTCAACATCATTTCCGGTGAGGATGAAATACGGATGGGTGAGATCGGAGAGATCATAGATTATCTGCAACAGGCGGCAGGCGATAATGCCAATATCATCTGGGGCAATGGTTACGATCCCTCTTTGGGCAACAGCATCAGCGTAACGATCATTGCAACGGGATTCGAGCACGACACCAACCCGGTAAGGACACCTGCCCCATCCACAGAGAAAGTCAATATTGAAAACGTCATTCCGCCCCGGGAGGTTGAAATATCTGAACAAATGGAGACTGCTTCGATAAGGAAGGAGACCGAATTCATTGATCTGACAGTAGGCGATGATTTTTCGTTTGCTGAAGATGCACCCTTTGAAGATCATTCGGAACCAGACAAGGTCTCCGGTGAAATGACAGGGGGCCAGCAACAAGAAAAAACCGTAAAGAAACCGGAACGCGAATCCATCTCCAAATGGTTCAACAGTCAGTTCGGCGGACTATTTACGGATGAAGATACTGAAGTTTAACAGTGGTGAAAAATAGATAAAAGTATTATAACGGACTAACAGAATGGACTGATTAACAGTTGAATGCGTTAATTTTGCTGTAACATTCATTCGGTGTGGCCCAAAAATAAATAAATAGTATGAAAGAACTTATTGACTTTGATCTGCCCAAAGCATCTGAGAACATCATCAAGGTGATAGGGGTTGGCGGTGGTGGGAGCAATGCTGTTAACCATATGTTCAGGCAAGGGATAAAGGATGTCGATTTCGCCATCTGCAATACGGATCTTCAGCATTTGCTGGAAAGCCCGGTCCCGGTAAAAGTGCAGCTGGGCTCCTCGCTGACAGAGGGCCGGGGGGCAGGGAACAAGCCAATGATAGGCCGGGATTCGGCCAACGAAAATATTGAGGAGATCGAGTCAATCTTCTCAGACAATACCAAAATGGTTTTCATCACCGCGGGTATGGGAGGAGGCACCGGCACCGGGGCAGCCCCCGTAATTGCAGAGGTGGCCCGGACCAACAAGATCCTGACGGTGGGAATTGTTACCCTTCCATTCAGGAACGAAGGTAAGCTGAGAATTCAGCAGGCTATCGAGGGGATCCGCCAGATGGAGGGACATGTCGATTCATTGCTGATTATCAACAATGAAAGAATCCGTGAGATTTACGGTGATTTCCCTATCTCCAAAGCATTTGCCAAGGCGGACGACGTGCTGGCAACAGCTGCCAGGGGCATTGCGGATATCATTACCAGCACCGGATTCATCAATGTGGATTTTGAGGATGTACGGACCGTAATGCAGAATTCAGGGGTCGCCATCATGGGATCTTCCACCTTCAGCGGCGAAAACCGTGCCCTGAAGGCAGCAGAAGGTGCGCTCAATTCTCCTCTGCTCAACAACAATGACATCAAGGGAGCCAGGAATATACTGGTAAATATTACATCCGGCGAAACCAACGAGGTTACAATGGATGAGGTTAACCTGGTCAATGAGTATGTACAGGAAATGGCAGGCAACCATGCTGACCTTATTCACGGAATTGCAGTAGATCCATCCCTGGGTGATGCACTGACTGTCACAGTTGTTGCCACAGGTTTCAAAACCAGTTCCATTCCAGAGCTGAGGCTGGACGAAGCACAGGAAAAAATCAGGGTGCCGATAGGGGATGATTCAAATGATATGAACCGGCCATTCTACAAAAGCGAAAATTTTTTCCCGGGTGAATCTGAGTCAGGGCATGAGTGGATGGACGATCCCCATGAGGACGTAATCCAGAGACTTTATCCAAAACGGATGATAGATCCCTTCTCCGGCGCCCCTGACGTTGTGAAAAAGGTGATGCATGTTGATTTCTACAGCCAGACGGATGATTATATCAACGAATTGTCGAAAGTCCCGGCATTTGAGCGAAGGAGGATGAAACAGCAGCAAAAGCCCGGAGGTACTACTGAACCAGGTAAATCGATGTCTCGCTATTCCATCTCCAATAATCCTGAGGACGGATTGCGCCTGAAGAAAAATAATTCATTCCTGCACGACAAGGCAGATTGAGAAGGCAACATGCTTACCCATCCTTCCTCTATTTTCATTACTTTTGCAATACTCTAAAACGATATAAAATGGCAATCTTCGACCAGGTAAACGATGACATCAGGGCTTCAATGCTTGCCCGGGACAAGGACAGGCTGGATGCTGTCAGGAACATAAAAAAGGTTTTACTGGAAGCAAAAACGGCCAAAAACGGATCTGACGACCTGCCCGACGAGGAAGCCATCAGGGTAATCTCTAAACTGGCCAAGCAGGGACGTGATTCTGCTGAAATTTACAAACAGCAGAACAGGCCTGACCTGGAAGCCTTTGAATTGGCGCAGGTGAGGATTTATGACACCTACCTGCCGAAACAAATGTCGGATGAAGAACTGACAAACGCAGTTGGTTCCATCATTGCTGCCTGTGGTGCTACCTCCATGAAAGAGATGGGTAAGGTAATGGGCATTGCGTCCAAAGAACTTGCCGGGAAAGTGGACGGTAAACTGATTTCTGAAAAGGTCAAAAACCTGCTGGGATAATATTTCTTCCCCGCTCCCTTAAACTATTTTCTTTTATATACGTTTGACTAATTGTCAGGCGTATTTTTTTTGCATTTATACATTTAAATTCTACATACATGAGAACAACGGTACTGATTATCTTAATACATGTACTATTTTCACTGGGAACCCAGGCCCAGAAGGACACCACTTCCATTGATCTGCTGGGGGAAATTAACCAGGCCGGCCAGCAGAAGACTACATTGCTGCCCGGCAAAATCATGTTTACACAGCGCATGTTTTGGGGAGAAAAGGGGCTGATGCGGAACTTCAACGCCTTTGAACTTACACCTGAAAAAAGGCAGAAAGAGTTGAAGCTCAGAAGAACCATGCTGGTGACCCACCAGGTTCTTGGTTTTGCCACTTTGGGTGGCATGATTGCCCAGGGGTTTGTCGGTGCCAAACTCTACAAGGGAGGAAATGATTACGAGCGCGTGAAGGATACCCATGAAGCCCTTGCCACAGCGGTTGAAATTGGTTATTTCACCACTGCAGGTTTATCGCTTTTTGCCCCTCCGAAAATGCTGAACGAACGCAAGGGGTTCAGCAGTATCAAGTTGCACAAGGGGCTGGCAGTAATTCATCTGACAGGAATGATCACTACCATGGTACTCGCAGGGCAGCTGGAGAACCATCCGGAACTTAAACCCTATCACAGGGCTGCCGCTTATTCTGCCTTCGGGGCTTTTGCGGCATCTATGATCGTCATAAAGTTCTGAATATCTACGGATTGCTGTAGATTTTCTGATTCCGGCCGGGAGAATCTCTCCTGATTTTACCTGCTACAAACCCGGCATAGCAATTAATTACAGAAAAGGTTAATACAGGTGTATTCATTCCTATTAACATTTAGGCATGTGTGCCGTATACATAACCAAAATTCAGGTATGAAGAAAAAATTCGGATTTCTTTTGTTTGCTGCCATGCTGGCAATCAGTGCTTCTGCACAAAATAAAATCAAAGTCAGTTGCCTGAAGGATGAATCCTCGATTACCTATACCATGACACACCCTTTGCATACCTGGGAGGGCGAATGCAGGGAGGTCAATTCAATCATTCTGACGGATGATGCCAGGAGCACAGTATTCCAGGTGGCAGTTTCTGCCCCTTTGTCCTCTTTCGACAGCAAGAATGCCAACCGCGACTCACACATGATAGAGGTCACGGAGGCCATCAAATATCCGAGTGTTACATATGTGAGCAGTTCTGTGACCCTGGATGGCGGTGATTTCACATCCAGCGGAAATATTACATTTCACGGTATCACACAGCCGGTGGCCATGCAGGGGAAATTTGCCAGGGAAGGCAACAAGCTTGTTTTTACAGGTACTTTCAACCTAAAACTGTCTCTGTTCAAAATCGATCCTCCCACATTGATGGGCATCAGCACCGCTGATGATTTTAAACTCGGGTTCAGGGCGGTCTATCAATAATCAAAACTGCTCCCGCCAAGAAATTCCCGAAGAACTGAAGTTGGCGGAATCTCATTCTCCGGAATTGAATTGAAATAGGAGATCAGGACCAGCAACCGCATTGCCTCGGAGTATTCCTTTTCATTCTCCTTCACTGATTTCAGCAGCATATTCGCATATCTTTTTAGAACAGCCAGCTCGTAAACAAGAGCTGAGTTGAACATGATATCAGCATTTTCCTGGAAAGGGAAAATCTGTTTGTCTTCACCCCTCCTTACGCTTGGCCATCGTTGTATGGTTTTTGAGGCACTGTAACCCCTGTATTTGGCATCCCGGATCATCCTTCTGAGCAAACGGTTATCTGTTGTCGGAATGTAGGTATGTTCGTCAAAGGAGATCTGTGTAAGTGCCGAAATGAAAATCCGGAAGGTCCTGTGCGGGTCAATCATCGGTATAAGGCCCGGATTGAGGCCATGTATCCCTTCAATGATCAGGATGTTGTCTTTCTCCATCTTCAGGAATTCCCCCTTGAAAAACCGCTCTCCTGCCTGGAAGTTGAATTTTGGCATTTCGACCTTCTCTCCATTGAGCAATTGAATCAGGACGCGGTTAAAGTATTCAACATCAATTGCTTCGAGTGCCTCAAAATCCAGCTCTCCGTTTTCATCGATGGGTGTATGGTCCCTGTCGACAAAGAAGTCATCCAGCGAAATTTGAATCGCATGTAAACCATTGACAGCCAACTGAACACTCAGTCGTTTGCTGAAAGTTGTCTTCCCGGAGCTGGACGGGCCAGCAATGAGAACGATGTTTACCGAATCATGCCTGTCGGAAATGATGGTGGCTATTTCGGCAATTTTCTTTTCGTGCAATGCTTCTGAAACTTTGATCACGTTGCCTGCATCGCCACCGGCATTCATCTTGTTTAAATGAGAAATATCGCTGACCCCCAAAATATTGGCGCGTTGCTTGTGTTCCCTGAAAATTCCGAATAGCTTTTCCTGTTCAATTGCGGGTTCCAGTTCTTCAAAATTCCCCGGTTTGGGAAAACGGAGCAGGAGTCCGTCATAGTATTTTTCAAGTCCGAATTTTGAGACCAGTCCGGTCGACAACAACTGATGACCATAAAAGAAGTTGTAATGCCCGTCCAGTTCAAAAACCGGGGCATACAGCCGGCCATAACCCCTGAAAAGTTCTGCTTTCCTGGTAAGGCCTTCCTGCTCAAACAGCAGAGCTACTTTTTCAGTCAGCATTGCCTTGCGTTCGACAGGAAGATCTTTGCTGATAATGGTCTTCATCTCCTCCCTTATCAGCCAGATATCTTCTTCAGACAACGGATGATCCAATTCCTCAATGCTGCAGTAATATCCTTTGGAAATAGCATGGTCGATCCTCAGCCTGGCATCGGGCCAAAGGTTTTTCACTGCCACATAAAGTATGAAGGATAGTGTGCGCAGGTAGATCCTTTGCCCGTCGCGGTTGGAGTAATCGAAGAACTCGATTATTTTGGGCTTTACGAGTTCAAAATCCATCGGTTTAACCCGGTGATTCACAAATGCCCCGCATATCGGCCCTTCCAGGACAATTCCAAGTTTACCGGCTATCTCAGAAAGGGTGGTTCCAAGAGGAAAAGATCCCATGATTCCGGTATTGACACAAAAGATTTCTATATTCTTCATGTTAGGCAGCTACAGACAGTTCCTGGAGAGATACATTGTTAACAGGATTATTTTCAATAAAATGAGAAAACAGTCCCGGTTATTCCTTTTCGTTCATCCTGCTTTCCAGTTCGTCCAGCCGGTCGTTGGCGGCATGAACCATCATTGTAACACGGACGAATGGTCCGGCCAGGAAAAACAAAGCGGCTGAAACAGCCAGACCCGGCCAGTCGGCCCGGATTGCACAGCAAATAATACCGCCTAATCCAACCAAAGCAGCAAATACTCCACCCGGAACACCAATCGGGCATCTTAATTTTTTCTTGTTTTCCATTTTCAGTACGTTTTAAGTTTATTGATCAATTCATGTTTTGAGGGCACTTCCCTGTATGTTATTTTATGGTCTATCAGCAAGGTGGGAACAGTATAGATCCCCAGTTTCATCGTTCTGACCATTCCTTTCGGTAAATTGGCCAGGGTTGTTTCCAGCCTGAACTTGTCGCCGAATTCGGGCAAAACTTCCTTGAGCAGGCGTTTCATGACCCTGCAGTTTGGACAGGTTAGGGTGTAAAACATTTCAATAAGTACCGGTTCCGATCTGTCCATAATGATTCTAAAGTGTTCATTAATAAATGTGCAAATATGCAAATGTGCAAATGTGCAAATTAGGGGATTCACTACTACGAAACTAAATAAAATTCTAATAATTAAAGGAATATGATTTGCCTTTATCTATCCGGTCTCATATCTCCATAAATAATTCTTGAATAATCCTGACTTTAGTTTACTTTTCCTGTAAACCCCAATTTGCACATTTGCATATTTGCACATTTGCACATTTGCACATTTCCCCCAATTACTTTTTTCCCAACTCTTCCTTCAGGTATATTGCCGTATAGGAGATTTCATTCAGCATAAGTTCTTCCGGTGTTCCGGCACACAGCAGCTTTCCGCCGTCGCGTCCTCCTTCGGGGCCAATGTCGATGATATGGTCTGCCATTTTGATCACTTCCATATTGTGCTCAATGACAATGACAGTATTGCCGCGGTCGACCAGCTTGTCCAGCACTCCCAAAAGCACCCGGATATCTTCAAAATGCAGTCCGGTGGTAGGCTCATCCAGGATGTAAAGCGTTCGCCCTGTATCACGTTTGCTGAGTTCGGAAGCCAGCTTCACACGCTGGGCTTCTCCTCCTGACAATGTCGTTGACGCTTGTCCCAGGGTAATATAACCCAGCCCAACCTCCTCGAGGGTTTTCAGCTTATGGGATATGGCAGGGAGGTTTTCGAAAAAGGTAACTCCTTGCTGAATTGTCATATCCAGGACGTCGCTGATGGATTTCCCCTTGTAACGGATTTCAAGGGTTTCACGGTTGTAACGCCTGCCGTTGCATTTGTCACAATGAACATATACATCCGGAAGGAAATTCATCTCGATGGTTTTCAGTCCGGCGCCTTCACATGCCTCACATCGTCCGCCCTTAACATTGAAAGAGAAGCGGCCCGGTTGATATCCCCGGATTTTGGCTTCCGGCAACAAGGTAAACAGGGTCCTGATTTCTGTAAATACCCCGCAGTAAGTAACGGGATTTGACCTGGGCGTTCTTCCGATCGGCGACTGGTCGACCTGTACAACTTTATCCAGATGTTCTATTCCCGTGACAGCATCGTAAGCCAGCGGATCATCGATCGACTTGTAAAAATGCTGGCTCAGGATGGGCAGCAGTGTTTCGTTGACGAGGGTTGACTTACCGCTGCCGGAAACTCCTGTGATGCAAATAAATTTCCCGAGAGGAAAGTCAACATCAATGGATTTAAGGTTATTCCCGGATGCTCCCCGGATGGACAATATTTTCCCGTTGCCGGCTCTTCTTGAGGCAGGCAGTGCTATCACCTTCTGGCCAGTCAGGTATTGCGAGGTCAGTGTATCAGCTTTCAGCACTTCCGACGGGGTTCCGCAGGCCACGATCTCGCCTCCGAACCGTCCGGCATGTGGTCCCATATCGATCAGGTAATCTGATTGTAACATCATATCCCGGTCGTGTTCCACGACAATAACGGAGTTCCCCGTATCCCGCAGTTGCTGGAGCGACCGGATCAGCCTGAGGTTGTCGCGGTGGTGAAGCCCGATACTGGGCTCATCCAGGATGTACAACACGTTAACCAGCTGGGAGCCTATCTGGGTTGCCAGCCGTATGCGTTGCGACTCGCCGCCCGAAAGGGTGGCTGACGGACGGTTAAGGGAAAGATAGTTTAGTCCTACATCCAGCAGAAAACCCAACCTGGTCTGGATCTCCTTGTTCACCTCAGCGGCAATGAGAAGCTGTCGCGGACTCAGGCGTTCACTGATTCCCGAAAAGAATGCCGACAGTTCACTGATATCCAGCTTTGCCAGTTCGGCGATATTTTTGCCGTCTATCTTAAAATGCAGAGGTTCTTTTTGCAGCCGCTGGCCATTACATTCAGGGCACACACAGGTTTTGTGAAACTGGTCGGCCCATTTCTGGGCACTTTTTGAAAGATTGTCACCCTTCTGGTTAACGATGTATTTGACAATTCCTTCGTAGGTCATCATATAGTCGATGGAACTTCCCAATGGCGAGTTCTTCAGCTGAATCCTCTCCCCGGTGCCATGCAGAATGGCGTTCAGGATTTCTTCGTCGATCTCCCCGACTGGAGTTTTCAGGGTGAAGCTGTATTTTTCCGCGAGAGCTTCCAACTGCCAGAAGATCAGTGTATTTTTTAAGGGTCCAAGGGGGGCGATACCTCCCTGGTTGATCGAGAGGGATGGGTCCGGGACTATCCGTGAAAAATCAATCTCGTTGATCTCCCCGAGTCCGTTGCATTTGTGACAGGCGCCTTTGGGTGAATTGAAGGAAAAACTGTGCGGCGCCGGATCATTGTAGGAAATACCCGAGGTCGGGCACATCAGGTGGCGGGAGAAATAGCGGACATTGTTGGTTTCAGGGTCCAGGATCATTACAATACCTTCACCATGTTTCATGGCCCTGTCGAGAGATTCGCGCAGCCTTTTCCTGTCTTTATCCTCCACAACCATCTTGTCTATCACCATCTCAATGTTGTGGCTTTTGTACCTGTCTACCTTGTATCCGTGGGTCAGTTCCGTGATAGTGCCATCCACCCTGGCATGCAGGAATCCCCTTCTTCGTATCTGTTCAAACAGCTCCCGGTAGTGGCCCTTGCGTCCTTTGACAACCGGTGCCAGCAAAATGGTCCTCCTGTTGCTGTAATCCCTGATGATCAGGTCAATAATCTGATCATCGCTGTATTTCACCATCTTCTCTCCGGTATTGAAGGAGAATGCCTCCCCGGCCCTGGCAAAAAGCAGTCTCAAAAAATCATAGATCTCGGTTACAGTTCCAACCGTGGAACGCGGGTTCTTGTTGGTTGTTTTTTGCTCGATGGATATGACCGGGCTAAGTCCTGTAATTTCGTCCACATCAGGACGTTCCATGTTACCCAGGAAACTTCTGGCATAGGCAGAGAAGGTTTCAATGTAACGGCGTTGTCCCTCCGCATAGATGGTATCGAAAGCAAGGGAAGACTTCCCGCTGCCACTCAGTCCGGTAATAACGGTAAGTTTGTTTCTCGGGATAGAAACTGTTATGTTTTTCAGGTTGTGTTCCCGGGCGCCCCTGACCTGGATTTTTTCTTCGCCGTCCATGAAATTCTTTTTCAATTTTTTCCCAACTCAAAAGTGCGTGTTCCGGGCTGTGGAATTTTGACCAGGTAACTTTTCCTGGCAGGATTCTGCAGATAGGACTGCCTCAACCAGGGGTTGAAATATTTTAATATCTTGTAATTAACGCCTTGCTGCTGTGCATATACTGCCAGGTTGGCAATGCTTCCGCTCAGGGGAACTTCCCTGCATCCGAGCAAAGGATACTTTTCCTCCTCACTGATCTTAAACCCATATTTTTCAGGATTTTCCATGATAATCTTGAGGGCAAGAATCCGGTATACATACCTTGAGGTCTCATCGTTGAGAAGGAGGTCAAAATAATTCTTGCTGTCCTGAAGTTCGATTTGCCGCTTGATCCCGTTGATCCCTGCATTGTAGGAGGCTGCAACAACAGTCCAGCTCCCGTATTCCCGGTAGGATTTACCGAGGTACCTGCAGGCCGCTTCGGTTGATTTTTCCATGTTGTAACGCTCGTCGACTTCATTGTTGACCTCGAGCCCGTTTTCGATGGCAGCTTTCTTCATAAGCTGCCATAAACCTGTTGCCCCTGCCGGGGAGACGATCCTTTCCTGGAAGCCACTCTCGGCAAGTGCCAGGTATTTGAAGTCGTCAGGAATATTATTCTTTTTCAGGATAGGTTCGATCAGGTGAAAATATCGTTTTGTTTTTTTCAGGTAGAGGATCGTCTGTGACTGAAAATAACTGTTAACCAGTAATTCACGGTCCAGGGATTCGCGGACATCAAAATTTCCCAGGGATATTTTTTCCCCGGCAAATTCAATGGTGGCAGGAATTTCTACCGGTGAATTTAACAGCTTTACTGCCTGCACAGGTTGTGTCTTTTCAGGATTGGAATTGATAAACAGTCCGGTTGATATTACACAAATGGCTATCAGTGAGAAAAATAGCGCCAGTCTTGTAAGGGAATGTCGGTAGTTGAACATCTTTTGAAGTATACAGAATTAACAATCGGATTAATCCGCGAAGATACCTTTTTACTCTGAAGAGGACAAGATATTCATGGATAAGAAATCTGCATAGGAGGGCAAAAAATGTGGAAATCCGTTAGAATGGTAGTATTACAAAGGGATTGCTCCCAAAGTTTTTTCTGGTGGATTATTGTTTGGCGGATAGAATACCGGAGTTTACCGGAAAGAATAGCTGATCCCGGTAAAAATCCCGAGTTGCAGCGGTTTGACGTTGACAAGGTCATTGCTGCTGACAGAGTGCAGGTATTGCTTTAGCCTGGGCTCAATTGTCAGGATCATCCTTTTCCCAAGGTCATATCCAAGTTCAATGCCGGCAGATCCTGCATAGATGACGTCCCGAAGGTTGTTCGTGTCACCGGTTGACAGTTTGATTCCGTTTTCAGTAATGGTAGCCTTGTTTCCGATGAGGAAATTTGTGCTGATTCCACCGGTTACCCCGACAGAGAATTTATTCTCAAGCAACCTGTAATTTGCCTGTATCGGTACTTCCAGGTACCGGAACTCCTGCGAGAGGTCTGAAATAAAAATATTCTCCGGGTTGGTCTTCATGCCATTTGAATATACGATGCTGGAAACTGCGGGCAGGAAAAGGGAGACGTCCCTGGTTATGTTTCCTTTTTTCTCAATGGGCTGAAGGTAAATTATTCCGGCTGTATTGCTTAAGGTATAGGACGAGTGGGTGCCTTGTTGCATCTGTGCGTACCTGATCCCGGTGCTAATCGTAACTTTTTTGCTCACTTTCAGAGAGGCGATCATACCTCCGCCAACAGTGTTGCCAGATTTACCATCGGGATTTGAAGAGGCAAAATGCTGCATTGAAGTAAAGGTTTGAGCGATTTCTGCCTTCAGGCTCCACTGCTTTAAACTGTTCTCGGGTTTATTTATGGTAGTGTTGGCTGCGTTGTTGTCTGAATAGTATTGCTTGTTTTCTGACCGTGAAGGGGTTGTTTTCTGGAAATTACCGGACTCTTTCTTTGGAGGGGCAGGAGTGGCCTCATTTTTTGACTGCTGGTCCTTGGCCTGTTCCACAGACTGTCCGGCGGAAGCCAATGCGGCTCCGGTTCCCTTTTCTGTGTCCTGATTGCCTGCCGGTGTTTCAGTTATCACGGAGACAACAACCTTTTTTGCGGAGGTGGTCCTGGTTTGCCTTGCAGGATTTGAGGGGGCTGAATTTCCTGGTTGTTTCAGGTTATTGGCAAGCCGTGTGGCTTCAGGCGCAGAAGGGATGTGTGCACTCTCCAGGATGGCCTTCCCGGCAGGTTCTTCCTTGAGGATCTGCTGAGGCGAACTGATCCCGGCGATCTGGTCCTTGTCCATCGTAAACCATCCTGCCATTAAAATCAGCATCATCGCTGCGGCGATACTGAGGAAAGTCTTAACCTGGTTGAGCCGCCTGATTTTATTCCGGGCAATAATCGTCTCCTTGATCCCGGGCATAAGGCCAAACGGAGGAGTCTTTTCAAGATTCCCCAATTTCTCTCTGAAGAGCTGGTCAATATGATTATTATCCGTTGTCATTTAATTCTGTTTACTTTCTTTTTCTTCTCACTAAAAAAAACTTCCACATTCTTCTGCAGAATCACCCTCGCCCTCGACAGATTCGATTTCGAAGTCCCCTCAGAGATATTCATCATTTCCGCTATTTCAAGGTGTGAATAACCTTCAATTGCATAGAGGTTGAATACCATCCTGTACCGTGGCGGCAATTCCTGTATGATGCGTAAAAGATCGTCTGCGGTTATCGAGGAAATAGTCTCCTCCACCCATTCAGTGGCTTCGTAGATCCTCATCTCTTCCACCGGGTAAAGCCGGTCCTGTTTTCTTAATTTTTCAAGGGCAGTGTTGACCATGATCCGTCTCATCCAGCCTTCGAAAGAACCTTTAAACTCGAACTGCTTAATCTTGTAAAAAACCCGGACAAATCCCTCCTGCAGTATATCTTCGGCTTCTGCAGAGTTCTTCGAATACCTCAGGCAGACTCCATACATCTTGCCCGAGAAAAGATTGTACAGCGCAGTCTGTGCTCCGCTGTTATCCTCCCGGCATTTTTGTATGATGTCGTCTAAATGGGCCAATTTTAACAACTTTTAGATGGTTTTTGATCCGGAGTAAAAAAATTACAGGCTGCAAAAACTTTTAAAGTTGTTAAAGAACGAAATTTAAGCCTGCAATCAAACATTTTTTGATAGATTTTTGATTGTCGACCCTACTCAAGACGCGAATAGGGTTAAAATGGTTGCGTAATCCGAAATGAAAAATTATCAACAAAAAGGGTGAAACTGTTAATAAATTCCCTTTTCATTGATAATTTTCAGTTTTTCGTTGAAAAAATGAGTTATTTCCCCATTAGTTCCTCGAGTTTTTTGGCCAGTTCTTCTCCGCGCAGGTTTTTTGCAATGATTTTTCCCTCTTTGTCCAGGAGGAAAGTACACGGGATGGCAGTTACTCCATATTTCTGTACAATATCGCTTTGCCAGAATTTTAATTCTGATACCTGGTGCCAGGAAAGCTGGTCATCGGCTATCGCTTTTACCCAATCTTCCTTAGTCCGGTCGAGCGAAACACCCACTATGTCAAATCCTTTGTCTTTGTATTTTCCGTAAAGTGCAACCACATTGGGGTTTTCGCGGCGGCATGGCTGACACCAGGCAGCCCAGAAGTCGACCATTACGTATTTACCGCGTGTGGAGGAGAGGGTAAAGGAAGTTCCTTCCGGTGTAGGCATTGTAAAATCAGGTGCCAGTGTTCCGATATCAGTCGCTCTCATCTTATCCGCGATCTTTTTCAGCTCGCCCACATAGATGGAATTCCTTACAGCCGGATCCAGAAATGCTATCAGGGTATCAATTTCAGCGGCCGAGATAGTTTGTCCAAACTGCATCATGGCGATCAGCGGAGAAACAGTGGATTTTTTGTGTTCACGGATGAAATTCTTGGCAAATACATTCAGGTTCTCATTCATGGCTTCGTAATCGATCTGGGCTTTTTTCATCCCTTCCTGGTCGCCGGTCGATTGAGCCGCCATATACCGCTGCTGCATGGCCTGCGCCTCTTTTGTCAGGCTGGTCAGCTCCTGCTGGTAAAGTTTGAAAGTCTCATTGGAGCTCGATCCTTTAACGACGGTCTTGTTCAGGCTATCCGACCATGCCTGCAGGGTTAGCGAGCCATTCTCCGCAAAGAACTGGGCCACCATTTCACGCGGTTCCAGGGTGATGATGCGTAATTCAGGCAAATCGGCTTTGCCTGTCAATTGAAATTTACCCTTGGAGATGGAGGCGGAGTCTTCTGCAATCCACTTTCCATCAGCATATTTCATCATTTTAATGCTGCCGCTCTCTTTTCCCTGGATCTCCCCGTTGATCACAAATTTATCGGGTTTGGAACAGGAGATGATACCAACGGTTATCAACGCCAGGAACAACAATTGCTTTATCATACGGTTACTTATGTTTAAGGGTTGGTGGACAACCCGGTTAATGTTTGTTGGATCAAAAATAGAAAACATTTTCAGATAGGGGAAAATTAATGTTTGCCAAGTGTATCAAAATATTTTTCCAGAAGTTGCCGCGCCGCTGAAAACGGACTAACCTTGTCGTCTGAAACCTGTGTTTCAAGGTGGGCAAGTGCTGTCCTGACAGCCTTGTTGTGATAGAAATTTCTTTTGAGGTCTTCTTCAATTGTTTCAAACATCCAGTACCTTGACTGGGATGAACGCCGCTCTGCAAAATAACCTTTCCCCTTCACCAGCGTGAAATAATCCAGGATACATTCCCAAACCTCCGTTATGCCCTTTTTCTGCAGGGATGAGCATGTCATCACCGTTGGAGCCCAGCCCGAAGGGGAGGGGGGAAACAGGTGAAGGGCGTTACGGAAAAGGGTAGCAGCACTGTTGGCACGGTTGACATTGTCTCCGTCTGCTTTGTTGATGACAATGGCGTCGGCCATTTCCATGATGCCGCGTTTGATACCCTGCAGTTCATCGCCTGCGCCGGCAATCTGGATCAGCAGGAAGAAATCGACCATGGAATGTACAACCGTCTCCGATTGGCCAACACCCACAGTTTCGATGAGTATCGTGTCAAAACCGGCAGCCTCGCACAGCAGTATGGTTTCGCGGGTTTTGCGGGCAACACCCCCCAATGAGCCGGATGAGGGACTTGGCCTGATATAGGCATTTGGATCAGAGGCCAGCTCCTCCATCCTGGTTTTATCTCCCAGGATAGATCCTTTGGTGCGTCCTGAACTGGGATCAATGGCAAGGACGGCCAGTTTTCTCCCCGTGGAAGTGAGGTAAGTGCCGAATGATTCAATAAAGGTGCTTTTACCGGCACCGGGGACCCCGGTAATGCCAATGCGAACCGATTTGCCGGACCAGGGAAGGCAACGCCCTATGATTTCCTGCGACATCTGCTGATGATCCGGTTTGTTGCTCTCCACCAATGTCACAGCCCTGCTCAGGATGGTCCGGTTGCCCTGGAGTATGCCCTCTACAAATTCATCCGTGGTCAACTCCCTGCGGATGCTCTGCTTCAGAAAGCGGTGAACCGACTCACTATTGACAGCTTCAGGCTGCTCAATACCTTTCCTGACGCTCAAACCGGGGAAAGCCGGGTCATTTTCAGCATGGTCAACTTCGGAAGGCTTTGTCATCTCTGGATGTGTTTAGGGTTCAGTCTATTCAAACAATGGGTATCATCACCGGATGATACCCATTGTTTGATGCCGGAGCAGGAATATTATTTACAGTACTATTTCTTTACAGCAATAACATTGCCGGAAATTCTCAGTATGCTGGTTGAAGCATTCGGGTCGTTGGATATGATCGTGATGGTTTTGTTCTGCAGTCCTACTCTCCCCTGTGAATCGAAAACAACTTTTACCTCTGTATTCTCACCCGGTTTGACCACCTTGGAGGCCGGGTTGGCAGCGGTACAGCCACAGGAAGCTTTCACGCTCCGGATTTGCAGGTCGCTTTTCCCTTTGTTGAGGATCAAAAAGGAATATTCTACTTTTTTCCCTTCCGGGATCTCTCCAAAATCGTAAACCCGCTGGTTAAAATCTATGGCAGGAGCATTCTGAAGCTCCTGCTTGCTCAGTTTTGAAAAATCTTCCTCCACCGTGGCACTGACATTAATGCCATAGTTGTAGTTCTCTTTTCCATTGAATACCAGGTAAACCCGAGACATTTGAAAGCCAAGTTCTGCTACTTTGGATCCGTCGTAGGTAACCACGAAGAATCCTGTGCCTTTCGGTTTTACTGATGCCGGAAGGGCTTTTACCGTAAGATTGGCCTGGATGCCTTTGAAGGCGATGTTAATGGTACTGTCCGAGGTGTTGATGAATTTGAGCGAGTCAGTCTTGACCTCATTGTTTTTAACCCGTACGAACGAAAGGTTGTTGTTCAACATCCTCAGCTTTCCAACCTCAATCGGGTATTGCTGCTCAAGGGTCAGCGTTTTGGGTGTTACATCGCCCAGGATCTTAATTACGATAGAACCGGCAGGAATATTGGCTACAACAGTTACTGTCTTGTTAAAACTTCCCGGACGGTTGAGTGGATTATAGGACACCTTGATGAAGCCTGACTTGCCTGGCAAAACAGGTTCTTTGCTCCATTCAGGGGTGGTACAACCGCAGGAGGCATTTACCGATGAGATGACCAGCGGAATCTTGCCGGTATTTGCGAAATTAAAGTTGTAATTGGCAGGACCACCATCTTCCTTGATTTTTCCGAAATCATGCTCTATAAATTCAAAAAGCATATCGGCAGTGGTTTGAGCCGTTGAGTTGAGCCCCATAAACAGGATCAGGGCAACTGTGAACAAGCGGAATGTGAATTTCATACGTAATATATTTTAATAGTTGTATCTATTTGCCTGTCCCGGACTGCCGGGAGAAACCTCTCGATAATATTTTTCTGGCTGAGCCTTGGTTTGTGAAGGTTTTACAGGTTGATCATATTTGGGTTAAACTTTTACTCAATTTTAAATAAAATATCGTTTTAAGATTGACTATCAATTTACAAAGCTAAAAAAAGGATATAATTTTCGTTGTTATTCCTTCAAAAAATCAATATTCAGGTCTTGAGAGTTTGACATAATGAAAGCAAAATGGTTTATTCATCGCCAAAATATACACCCATCTTCCTCGCTTTTTCAATAAGCGAGTCATTGGGATCAACAAGACTGAGTTTTCCTCCAACTTTTTCCAGTGGGATTGAGCCGATTTTCCCGTTGCGAACGGCCACCATCTGGCCGTATTCCCCCTTGGCAATCAGCTCTGCTGCGAAAGCGCCGTAACGGGTTGCCAGGATGCGGTCCATGGCAGAAGGGCTGCCTCCTCTCTGGACGTATCCAAGCCTGGTCTCCCTGGTTTCAATGCCGGTAAGGGTCTGAATCCTCTCAGCAATAAAAGCAGAAGCAGAAAGATTTGACGGGTGCTCTATCCCTTCAGCAACGACCACAATAGAGTACGGCTTTTTCATGTGGAACCTGTTCTCAATGGCTTTGCACACGCTTTCAATATTGTAGCGGATTTCAGGAATCAGGATGATGTCACCTCCTCCGGCAAGGCCTGCATAAAGTGCAATCCAGCCCGCGTCGTGGCCCATCACTTCAATCACCATGGCCCGCTGGTGGGAGTTGGCTGTAGTGTGAAGCCTGTCAATGGCTTCAGTGGCAATCGTTACAGCTGAATCAAAACCAAAAGTGACCTCGGTTCCGTATACGTCATTGTCGATTGTTTTTGGAATGCCAATGACATTGATTCCAATCTTTTGAAGCTGCCAGGCAGTTTTCATCGTTCCGTTGCCCCCTATGCAAACCAAACAGTCAAGCTCCAGTTCAGCATAGTTTTTCTTGATGAGGGCCGGTTTTTCATTGGTTTCCTCCCCCTTCTCCATTTTAAAGGGTTTTTCCCTTGAAGTGCCCAGGATGGTTCCTCCAACAGTCAGTAAACCAGATAGTTTTGCTTCATCAAGTACTATGTACTCTTTCCAGATTAAACCACTGTAGCCGGCTGTAAAACCGATAACTTCCATCCCATGGTTGAGGATGGCCGTTTTTCCTACCCCGCGTATTGCAGCATTCAATCCGGGGCAATCACCCCCTGCTGTCAGAATACCTATCCTTTTGGTCATAAGTAGAAGCTTAACTATATATTTAATTACGTTTTTATAGCTCTCAAAGTTACAATGAATAGTTTGTTGTGCCGATAATTGATGGCTGTTTAATTTGTTTTTTACCTCAATTTTCTTGATTTCCATCGGTTTAGCAGTCACCACAGGATCACACTGTGCCCGATGCCGTTTCTATTGCTTTCGGAGACCGGCTTTTCGTTTACTTATAGCGGTGCATACCCTGACTCATTGAGTATCTTGTGGTAGTCGTTCTCCTCCATCATCCCTTTCAGGGTAATTTCAGGATTCTTTTTCATATAGCTCTTCACAATCTGCCAGCCAATCCAGACTCCGGATCTTCCCGGTGATTTCTGTCCGAAAGGAGTGGTAAAAGGAGCGGGATTGATAAACCGTACCGATTCCATCCGGTCTCCGGAAAAGAGGGATTTGTTTTCAATCAGGTAGCTCCACATCACAGATTCATTTGCCTTACACCATTCCATTTGATTTTTCGTAAACCCGATTTTAAGGCTGTCGGGACCTTCCGGTATCATAGCATCCACAAAATAGAGCAGTTTTCCCTGGTAGATCATGTTGGAAACCAGGTTTTCGGTGTTGCCCTTGTATTCATATTCCTGGAAAGCCCAGGCGTACATCACATCATAAACCAGTTTCGCAGGTTCCATGGTTCGCCTCTTGTATTCAAATATTCCCAGCCTGCGATAATCCGGGTAACCGGCACCGAGGTAGTTGTCCAGGCTTATTCCGATGGCATCATTGGCGGTCACTACCGACTGGTTGTAACCCGATATATAGGTATAGACAGCAGGGACAGTCAATTCGGGATAGTAGTACAGGTAATGTCTGAAGGCCTGCCTCAGTTGTGCGCTGTAGGGTTCAAAATCCCTGTAAACCGAGTCTGACCGGTGGCTGGCATTGATGTACACGGAATCTCTAAGGAAGGTCAGCAGGTAACTGCTGAAGAGTGAATCGCCCGAACTTCCGATGGCAAGGATCTCCCTGGCATAGACTTCAAAAAACGGACCGGTTTTTTTCTTCAGTTCAGGCAGGGCATCCTGGATATTTTGAGGCGTTATTGAAGCCAGTCCCTGGTCCAGCCGGTTAATATTCAGGGTCAGATCAATTTTTGATACATTTATTTTTAAGGGGTTGCGGTGGCAGGCGGTGAACACAACCAGCAAAATCAGCAAACCGGGAAGCCTGTTCTTTAGAATCATTTTAAATTATTTGAATTGCAGTCACAGAAACCGTGGGCTGATAAAATGCTCCTGTTTCTCATTGTTTGACGGTGTGAATTTATCTATTTTTGTCTGATCGCCGAAAAGGAATGGTGCTGATTTTTAATTATCGTTTTTTCCCATTAACACAGTTGAAGTGAACCATGAGGATAGCCCTGGCCCAATTGAATTACCACGTCGGGAATTTCCCGGAAAACAGTGCCCGGATTATCGCGTCCATCGAAAGGGCAAAGGAAGAAAGGGCCGACCTGGTGGTTTTCTCCGAGCTCTCGGTGTGCGGTTATTACCCGAACGATTTGCTGGAGAGGCTTGAATTTGTGAGGGAAGCATTGGAGTCGATGGCGGAGATTGCCTCGCATTGCACCGGGATAGCTGCCCTGGTGGGTGGCCCGAGCATCAACCCCAGTCCGAGCGGAAAGATGCTGTTTAATTCTGCCTTCTTTTTGCAGGATGGAAAGATCAGCAGCATTCATCACAAAACCCTGTTGCCAACCTACGATGTTTTTGACGAATACCGTCACTTTGAATCCAACAGGGAATTCAGCCTGGTTGAAGTAAACGGAACGAAGATTGCAGTGACCATATGTGAGGATCTTTGGTTTAACCAAAAGGTGATGAGTGCGTTTGGAAGAGAGAATCTCTATTCTACCTCGCCCATGGAGGAAAATTGCAAACTTGGTCCCGACCTGGTGATCAACCTTTCGGCCTCGCCCTTTTCTTACCACCAGGAGTCGTTAAGAAAGGAAATCCTCTCAGGCAATGCCATACAATACAATGTCCCTATCATTTATGTCAACCAGGTTGGTGCCAATACGGAGCTTGTTTTCGATGGAGGCTCCCTGGTGATTGGCCGTGAAGGCCGGATCATGAAGGAAATGGCCTATTTCCGCGAGGATTTTTCAGTTTTTGACACTTCGGAGATGAACCTTGATGTGGTACAGCAAACCACCGATACCTCTGAAAAAATTGAACAGGCACTTGTCCTTGGCATTTCCGATTATTTCAGGAAGTCCGGATTCAAAAAGGCCACTC
Source organism: uncultured Tangfeifania sp. (assembly GCA_964506325.1). Classification (GTDB taxonomy): domain Bacteria; phylum Bacteroidota; class Bacteroidia; order Bacteroidales; family Prolixibacteraceae; genus CAINVV01. The sequence goes on along the minus strand of CAZDLO010000017.1, from coordinate 6,803 downwards.
TCGGCCTGTCAGGAGGCATCGACTCTGCCCTGACCCTGGTACTTGCCGTAAGGGCACTGGGTTCAGAAAACGTCAAAGTTCTTTTGATGCCTTCAAGATTTTCCTCAGACCATTCCATCAACGATGCCATTGTGCTGGCCGACCGGCTGAAGGTGGCCTATGAGATCGTCCCGATTTCCGGGATCGCTGAGGCATTTGACGATGCTCTCGCAGGCGTTTTCAGGGGTTTGCCCTTCGACCTGGCCGAAGAAAACATCCAGGCGCGAATCAGGGGAAGCCTCCTGATGGCCTTTTGCAACAAATTCGGACATATATTGCTCAACACTTCGAACAAAAGCGAGGCGGCAGTGGGCTATGGCACATTGTACGGGGATATGAACGGTGGATTGTCTGTTCTGGGTGATTTGTACAAAACAGAGGTGTACCGGTTGTCCAGGTACATCAACAGGGAGGAGGAGATCATTCCTGAAAACACGATCATGAAACCTCCGTCCGCAGAATTGAGGCCCGATCAGAAGGATTCTGACTCCCTGCCGGAATATGAGTTGCTGGATGCCATCCTTTTCCAGTACATCGACCAGGCTGTCAGCATCCGGGAAATCATTTCGTCGGGATATGATGAGGAGGTCGTCAGGAAAGTTGTCAACCTTGTCAACCGCAACGAATACAAGCGTTTTCAGGCACCTCCCACGTTGAGGATCTCCTCCAAGGCCTTTGGATTTGGCCGCAAAATGCCAATCGTTGCTAGTTATCCAAGGTAGAAAACATCAAAAAATCAGGCACCTAATCTGTATGCTGGTTTTTTTTATACTTTTGATGTTGTAAAACATTTTTTCAGCATGATGTCCGATAATTTTGGTTTTGAAAGTCCGTTCAGGGGAGAGAACTGCATATTCAATCAGCTGTCAGCCGACGAGATGTCTGTTGTGAATTCAAACAGCACTGTCTCCCGTTTCCGGAAAAACGAATACATCTTCAAGGAAGGTGATGTGCCTGTCGGAATGCAATACCTGAAAGAGGGAAAAGTAAAGATGATCAAGGAAGGCATAAGCGGGAGAGAGCAGATTATCAGGATGTTCACCGACAACGGATTGATCAGTTACCGTTCGCTCATTGCCGGAGAACCCCACAACGGCACTGCCATCGCCATCGAGGATTCGGAGATTGTAACGATACCACCCCAGGTCCTGTACAATATTTTGTTGAAAAACCATAGTTTCTCACTGGCGTTGTTGAAGGATCTGGCCCTCGAACTCGGGCATTCCAATCTCCGCACGGTAAGCCTGACTCAAAAGCACATTCGCGGCAGGCTGGCCGAATCTATCCTGTTTCTTAAAGAAAAGTATGGGTTTGAAAATGACGGCCAGACGCTAAAAGTCTATCTTTCCCGGGAAGACCTGGCCAGCTTATCCAACATGACAGCCTCCAATGCCATTCGCACACTCTCCACTTTTGCCGGGGAGAAAATTATCTCCATGGACGGCAGAAAGATCAAAATCATTGATCTTTCTAAGCTCGAAAAAGTAAGCAAGCAAGGCTGATCGCAAAACCGGGTTATTCCTCGTGGTAAACTCTTTTCACCCTCTGACCTATGGTGGTGAGCACCTCGTAAGGTATGGTTCCCATCCACTCTGCAACTTTTATTACTGACTGGCCTTCACCAAAAATGATGACGCTGTCGTCTTCCCTGCATTCAATATCCGACACGTCGGCCATGCACATGTCCATGCAGATTGTTCCAACAATGGGGGCAGCCTTTCCGTTGATCAGCACGCTGCCAACCCCGTTGCCCAGCCTCCTGCTGAATCCGTCAGCATAGCCTATCGGGATTACTGCGATCCTGGTCGGTTTGCCGGCCCTGAAATGTCTGCCATAACCAACTGATTCGTTTGAATTTACCGTCTTTATCTGCGAAATAGTAGATTTTAAGGTGGCCACATTTTTAAGGTGGGCCGATTGCCCGGAACTGGCGCCGTATAACCCGATTCCCAGCCTTACCATGTCCAGCTGCATTTCCGGAAATCGCTCGATGCCTGCAGAGTTAAGGATATGCAACAGGATTTTGTAATCAAACCTGCTGGTTATCAGACTGCTTAATTGTTTGAAAAGGTTGAATTGCTGGTGGGTAAAACTGTCATTCTGTGAATCTTCACTCACTGCCAGGTGGGTAAATACCGACCGGATGTACAGGGTTTCCCTGGACCGGATAAATGTTGCCAGGTCTTCAATTTCCTCCGCAGATTTAAACCCGAGACGGTTCATTCCAGTATCTATTTTGATATGGACCGGAAAATTGTTGACAGCACTTCTCCTGAGTGCCTCATCAAAGGTGTGCAACAGGGAAACCCGGTATATATTCGGTTCCAGCCTGTTCTCAATCATGGTGCTGAAGCTGTGCTCCTCCGGATTCATCACAACGATGGGCAGGTCAATTCCGGCATTCCGCAACTCCATACCTTCATCGGCAATGGCAACGGCGAGGTAATCGACCCTCCGGTGCTGAAGTATTTTGGCAACTTCCACCGAGCCGGTGCCGTAAGAGAAAGCTTTGACCATCGCCATCAGTTTTGTTTCGGGTTTTAGCAGGCTCCTGTAGTGGTTGAGATTATAAACCATTGCACTCAGGTCGATCTCCATGACAGTCTGGTGTTTTTTCTCCTGGAGCAGGGATGATATCCTGTCGAACCTGAAACTTCTGGCTCCTTTCAGCAGGATCATCTCATTCCTGTAATCCGATTCCCGGAACTGAAGTAGAAATGAGTCAGTGCCCGGGAAGAACCTGGCCTCCGGTACGCTGAAAAGGTGACTGAAGTTGCTGATTTCCTGCCCGATACCAATCAGGCAGCCGATGTTGCAGAGCCTGGTGTATTCGGCCACTTCCCGGTAAAGTTGTTCAGGGTTTTTCCCTGACTGGAGTATATCCGAAAGAATAAGGGTGCTTTTGAACTTCCGGGCATCATTCTGCTGACTCAGAAAATCGAGGGCATTGACCAGTGAGGCTGTATCGGAGTTGTAACTGTCGTCGATGATGGAACATCCGTTGATTCCGTGTTTTATTTCCAGCCGCATCGAAATGGGCGGGAGGTTCCTGAATCTCTCCTCAAAACTTCCCGGCTCACAACCTGTAGCCAGAAGATAGGCCCAGCAATGAATCGCATTTTCAACATGGGCCCCGTCTGTGAAAGGAATGTCGAGGGCAATGATCGTGTCGCGGTAAAGTGCACGGATATGGGTTGACTGTCCGGAATATTCACGCGATATTATCTGTAAATCAGACTTTTCAGTCGCTGACCATCTGAAAAACACAGGACTGGCTGTAAAAGTCTCTTTTGAAATGGCATCATGAATGAGGTCAAAATCCCGGCAATAGACAATGAGTTTGCAGTTGACAAAAAGCTTCACTTTCTCTGCTGCCATTTCAGCAGGGGAGGTGAAATTTTCCAGGTGCGCATTCCCGAAATGGGTAAAGATTCCATGATCCGGCCGTAAAATTGTTTCCAGTTTCTCCATTTCTCCCGGTTTGGAGATGCCGGCTTCAAAGAGTGCGAGGTCGTGACTGTCATTCATTAGCCAGACTGACAGTGGATTGCCGATTTGTGAGTTGTAACTCCGCGGACTGCGGACAATGTGCAAACCATGTCCCAATAATTCTGCCAGCCATTCTTTGACAATTGTTTTTCCATTGCTGCCAGTGATGGCTGTTACCGGGTAGCTGAACCTTTTGCGGTGGTGCGCAGCCAGCTTTTGTAATGCATCCAGGGTGTTTTCAACCAGGATGTAGGCGTCCTCCGGCCGGTGGTTCTTATTTTCAGGTATACTTTCCACGACAAAGGAGCGGACTTCATGGTCATGGGCATCTGACAAATATTTATGCCCGTCATTCCGCTCGTTTTTCAGGGCGAAAAATAGAGTCTCGCTGCCTGAAAGGATGGTCCTGCTGTCGAAAGAGAGGTATCGGATGAAATGATCCGCAACCTTTCCGTATTGTACCAGCCGGCCCCCGATGATGACAGCGATATCGGATAAAAGGTAGGTGGTCATTTTTTCTGGGTTATCCCATGGAAACACTCGCGGCACAGCGGTTCGTAGCTGTCTTTCTCTCCCAGCACAACCAGTTTCTCAGCATCTGAAAACCTGTGACTGAAGTGAGCGATGTGTCCGCATCTCATGCAGACGGCATGTACCTTGGTTACGAACTCGGCGCAGGCCATTAAGCCGGGCATAGGGCCGAATGGTTTTCCGCGGAAGTCCATGTCAAGCCCGGCAACAATGATGCGTATACCCATGTCTGCCAGCGTGTTGCATACTTCCACCAGGTTTTCGTCAAAAAACTGAGCCTCATCAATGCCGATAACATCGATATTTCCGGAAAGCAATAATATGGTGGACGAGTTGTCAATGGCGGTCGACCTTATGGAATTTTCATTGTGGGAGACCACCTCGCTCAGGGAATACCTGGTATCGGTGGTCGGTTTGAATATTTCAACACGCTGCCTGGCGATTTCGGCACGCCGTAAGCGGCGAATCAGTTCCTCTGTTTTCCCTGAAAACATTGAACCGGAGATAACTTCTATCCATCCCCTCTTGCGACCGCTGTTTAAATTACTTTCAATAAACATAGATCAAAAATAGTTTTTTTCTGCTTCATGCATGCATAAAACCTTTCTATGATTCCGACAAAATTGTTTAATTTTTGAGAGACCGTTTAAATTCTGCGGGTATTTTTTTAGCCAAAATTTCTTGTGTTACCTTGTGACTTTGTGTCTTTTCGGCTGATGTTTACTGCCACAAAGAAGCTTAAACACAAAGGAGATACCCGGGGAACGTGGAATTGCCTGATGTTTGCCAATTGTCTGGTTTCAATTATCCATTGTCCATTGATTTGATAGCCGGATGAGGTTATATTTGTATTTTTACCGAAACGAATTATTCTCTTTGTAATATAAATATTTTATGATGGATAAGAATATATGGCTTAAGGTCATCAAACAGGAGCTTGCCTTACTGGACGACCTGGCATCCGGAATGATGGAAGATCCGGATCTGTCGAAAGAAGAGGTGGAACTTGCCCTGGCCCGCAGCAAGGTTGTCTCAGGTGAATTTGAAATGCTTTTGCACCAGATTTCACAACATTCGCAGGCAGCAAAACAAGCTTTAATGGCAAATGCCAGGGAGAAACCAGAAGAAGCTGTTATCCCTCCCACGGCTGCCATCCTACCAGAACCTGAGCCGGAAACAATCGTTGTTCCAAAGCTTGTTGAGGTGGAGAAGCCTGCTCCGGAGGTCAGGATTACTGAATCTGCGCAGCCTGTAATGTCTCCTGTCGCGGCGTCTGTTATTGTTGAAACCTCCAGTCCGGTGGTTGCTGAAACTCAGGAGCAGGCAGATGTACTTTATGATGACCAAAAGGAGCCTGCTCCACAGTTCAGGGCAGCACCCTTGAAAAGCCTTAAAGAGGGAATGAGTCTTAACGACCGTTTCCTTTTTCAGCGTGAACTCTTCGGCAATGACAAATCCAGGCTGGATGACACTGTATCAGCCCTCGACCGCCTGCAGGACATCAAAGAGGCAGTCACTTACCTGAAATCAAATTTCAAATGGACCAAAAGTGAAGCCTCCGAAAAATTTGTTCAGCTGGTGAAAAGAAGATTTTCCTGACGGAATAGCAGAAATAATCAGGGACAATGGCCAACTCCTAACTCCTAATTCATAACTCCTAATTCATAACTCCTAACTCATAACTCCTAACTAATGAGCAAGCTCTACCTCGTTCCCACTCCTATCGGCAACCTTGAGGACATCACCTTCCGGGCTGTGAGGATATTAAAGGAGGTCGACCTGATCCTGGCGGAGGATACACGTACATCTTCGCATTTGCTCAGGCATTACGGCATTGAAACAAAACTTGCATCACATCATAAATTCAACGAGCATAAAACCGTTGAACGTGTGGCCGACCAGATTCTCGGCGGCGTTTCGATTGCCCTGATTTCCGATGCCGGCACTCCATCCATATCAGATCCCGGGTTTCTCCTGGTAAGGACCTGTATTGAAAAGGGCGTTGACATTGAATGCCTGCCCGGTGCTACTGCATTTGTTCCCGCACTTGTCAATTCCGGGTTTCCAAGCGACAGATTTTGTTTTGAAGGTTTCATTCCGCAAAAGAAGGGGAGAGAGAAAAAACTGACAGAACTGGAGTCTGAAATCAGGACCATTATTTTTTACGAATCACCTTTCAGGCTTGTCAAACTGCTGGAACAATTCGTGGCACATTTTGGCCCTGCACGGATGGTGTCTGTTTCCCGTGAGCTGAGCAAGCTGTATGAGGAGAATTTCCGCGGCACCTGCTCAGAAGCGTTGGCTCATTTTTCTGCCAAACAGGTGAAAGGCGAGATTGTTGTTGTACTGGAGGGAAAACCCAACCTTAAGAAGATGGATAAGGATGACGAGGAATAATAATTTTGGATTTTCGATTGGGGGACCGGGACTCCGGAGATTACATTGCTGATTGATGTGCTTTCGCCATTTCAGGGCTAAATTTTCAACGTTTTATCATGACACAGGGCGATGCCCTGTGCTATTGCTGTCACCCTTTCAGGGTGTAAGAATTGGAGTTCAAATTTTCCAATCCAACATCATGGGAATTAATACCATTAAAAACCATTTGATAAATAATTATAGTTGAGTCCAGCCCTGAAAGGGCAATAGCAACAGTTTCAAAACAATAGGATAATAATACATGTTTATCGTTCATGCCCTGAAAGGGCAATAGCATTAGCACAGGGCATCGCCCTGTGTCACCA
>CAZDLO010000016.1:7828-47396 GCA_964506325.1 uncultured Tangfeifania sp. | reverse complement strand
GAACCTTTCATTTCCAGTTTTACCACCGTATTCGGAAACGGAAAAGCTGAAACCAGGTTGCCAAAAGTAACCACACCCGCCTCAATATCCTGCCTCAGTCCGCCACTGTTGATTACCGCAAAATCGTAACCTGGACAGGCATGCAGCATGGCGTCTGCAACCATATTGCCCAATGTGGATTCTTCGCCATACGACCTGCTAAGCGGACCTGAGAGGGAGCATACCTTTTCCCCGATTATCCCGGACAATTTCTCTTTCCACCTGTTGATGGCTTCCAGGGTTTCGGGGTCATCCTCAACTTCGTCGTCAAACAAATATTCCAGTTTGTTGGTATAAGATGAAATCTTATCCGTCTGCGGGTTGTAAACAATATCCAGCCGCCCCAATTCAATACCCAGTGCATCGGTCGAAACGATAAGCGTCCCGTTGGATACCAAAGCCTTTGATGTACCCTGGTGGGCATGTCCTGTTATCAGAATATCCACACCTCCGGTTCTTCCGGCAAGGTCTATATCCTTCTGAAGATTCCTGGCAACATCCGCTGTCCCTTTGGATGACTGCCGGCCTGGTATTCCCTCATGGACAAGCAAAACAACCAGGTCAGTCTTTCCCTTCAGTTCTTCCAGGTATTTGCGCAGAAAGATCTCTTCATCCCGCGCCTCAACACCCTTTGTCATTTCGCTGGAAACAGTGTCGTAAAATGCAAATTTACCATGAAGGCCAATGACCCCGATTCGCAGGCCGTTTTTGACAATGATCCGGTAGGGATGGTTCCACAACAACTTGTCGCTGCCCTGAATAAATACATTGCCGCAAAGCAGCGGAAATTCAGCCTTTTTGAACTGATCAACCATATTCTGCCAGCCATAATCAAATTCATGATTTCCGGCACAGGCAGCATCAATGGACATGTGGTTCATCACATCAATGACTGCCTCCCCTTTGGTAAGCGAACAGATGTATGGGCCAGTAAAAAAATCACCGGCATCAAGGTACAAGGTATTTGGGTTTTTGGCCTTTTCATTTTTGACCAGCGTGGCTATGTTTGCAAAACCGCCGATGGTCCTGACAGAATCTATCCAGTCAATTTTCTGTGGCTCCAGATGGGCATGCAAATCGTTGGTATACAGAATTGTTAGCCTTCTTTCTTCTGATAGGGTGCCTGCATTCTGAGAAAAAGCAAAGCAGGCAATAAAATCCAGGAATAAAATGAAAAAAAATCTTCGTCCTACGCTACAATTCACTGACAATCTGAGTTTTAGTCTTATTTATATTGATTCTAAACTATTTGCGCAGCATCACCGGATAAGGTACATCATACCCTTTCACCGAATACCACACAATTTTATTCAGCTCCTCATCATCTGCCTCATCGGGTTCGTCCAAAGGCATCTCCATTGATTTTCTGGCCCAGTACAACGGTTTTCCTTGAAGTGCCGACATCTTGGGATTCATCTGGTCGAGGGGAATATTATTGGGCAATGCCTTGTAAGGAGTGAAATCTGCCTTTTCTGTAAAACAATCTGTCATCGGTTCGGCAGTAAGGTCAAACTGGCTCATCGGGGATAGTCCGAGTATCAGTTCAATGGTTCTCAGTATGCTGTTCTGATTGTACTGTGTACTGATAACCTTGCCTCTTTTGGTATACGGACTTATGCAAAATGCAACGGTACGTTTCCCGTCGACATGGTCATAACCAGACTGGGGATCATCCTGTATAACAAAAATGGCGGTCTCCTTCCAGAATTTACTGTTGCTTACTGCTTCTACAATCTGTCCGAGAGCCAGGTCGTTATCAGCCACTTCGGCAGCCGGTATGGGATATTCCTCTTTAACTCCGGTCGTATGATCATTGGGCAACAGCATCATCATCAAAGCGGGCAATTCTCCCTTTTCTTCATACCCCTTCAGCTCTTTCAAAAATTCCCTGACCCTGTATACATCCGGAACTTTCCCGGTAAATCCGGCAAAAGTGGGACAGTTGTACGGTTCCAGCGTATGAAGTTTAACTTCCGACTTTATGCTGACATTGGAGGTGTTGTTCAGGTAATCCTGGTAAATCATGGTCCAGGTTGCATTGGCAGGTTCAATCCTGGCCTCTGTAAACTCCCCGTAATTCCTGAAGGACATTCCTTTTGCCAGGACCTTGTCCCAGATGAAACCTGATGAAGCGAAAGTAAGGGGATCATCCCCGCGGTAAGGATAACTCCGGATAAATCCCCCGAAACTCTTCTCCAGGTAGTCTGTAACATATCCCTCGTTGGTCCACTGGTGGCCGTCGGCACTTAAGACCCCGTTGCAGTAGGTATTGTCCAGCAATACGAAAGTTTCGGCAAGAGCATGGTGGTTGGGCGTAATCTTCCTGCCCAGCAGGCAAAGGCTGCTGTCTCCGTTCCCCTGTTTCAAATCGCCAAAAACCTGGTCATAGGTTTTGTTCTCCTTAATAATGTAGAGGACATGCTTAATCAATGATTTCTCACCGGGGCTGACCGGTACAGGAACCATTTTTTCGTTCCCCCTGGCAAGTTTCATGAGCCCGGATATTTCAGGCAAACGCATATTGGTCGCAGCTTTTAACGTATATTCTTCCAGTGTTTTTTCGGATGGCACGGGAATAAACGAGACAGAGCCCAGGTGGTCATTGGATTTGTAGCCTTTGGCGTTCGGGCTCATCTGCCGTGTTCCGACACCTTTGGTATTGGCAACAAACAATTTGTTGCCTGCACGGTTTACCACTACTGCCCCGGGATACCAGCCTGTCGGTATTAAACCTTTTACTGTGCCGGTTGCCGGGTCGATTACAGAAATCAGGTTGTTACCTCCGTTGGCAACATACAATGCCTTGCCATCACCCGAAACTGCAAGGGAGTTAGGGGCACTTCCGAAAGGGAGGTCTGCCATCGGTTTCGGATTGATATCCCTGGTAACCTGATCTGTATGTGTGTCAATTACAGAAACAATGTCACTGTTTGCATTGGCCACATACAATTTTGAACCATCGGGGTGGAGCGCCATTCCGGTTGGATGAAGGTGAACCCTAATTTCCCGGGTCACTTTGAGTGTGGCAATATCGATTACTGATACCGTTCCGGAAGATGCGATGCCGGTTTTAGGATCAACCACAACAGGAGTACCGGCAGACAAGGCGGTTTTATCACTTTTTTCCGGAATTCTTCCGCCCCAATTTGTGACATATAGTTTATCCCCGCAGATCAATACGGTATAAGGTGCAATACCAACCGGGACCAATGCTTCAAACTTACCGGTCTTCAGGTTTACCTTGCCTAAAGCGTTGTTGCGGTTGAGTGTGACATAAATGTACCCTCTCTTTTCATCAATGGCCATCCCCCCCGGATACTCCCTGTCGTTGGTGGTTTTTATAGATTTGTCAAGTACTTCATTATCCCATGCGAACTTCCCGTCGGCAGAAATTTTTGTGGGCAGAAGAATCTCGTCACTCCATGCAAAGGTTCCGCCGGACTGCATTTTAGCAGATCGCACGTAGCCCCTTGTATCGGTGGTCCAGACCTTTTGGCCGCTATCGCTCCAGCAGATTCCCGTAAAGGTGTTGCCTCCTTCTTTGAGCTGTAAAGTTTGCAGGATGGAGAGAGTGGCAACATCGAAGAACACTATATCCCTTAGATTTTTGACAGCCAGGATGGTTTCACCGGGATTGAGCGCCACATCTACAGGCCTTCCCGGAAAAGTCACAGTGGTACCGGCAGGATCAATAATCTGGGAAGTTGGCACAACATAACTTTCATCAATTTGCTTGCCAACAAGGGAATTCTTGTTAAATTTATCCATCACCGGCTCCTGGGCGAAAAGGCAGGAAACTCCTGCAAGCAGTGAAATAAAAAACACAATTGAGAAGGAACAAAAACCTTTGCTCCATGATTGTTTTGCAGAAATGATTTGCATAATCTTTATCTTTTAATGTATAATTACTCCGGGAATACCTGTCACTTGAAATTTGTTGTCGGTCACAATAGTTCGTCTATAAAAGTAAAATAAATAAGATGATGAATAAAGGAAGTTCAGATTTTAAGAGGAAATTAACTGCCATCACTGTCACCTGGATATTTTCAGTGGCGGTGATTCTGTCATGCCGGGAAAAATCAGAGTTTTATTCTGCCTCCGAATTCTCCGCGATGCCTAAGACTGATGTGCATTTTCATTACGACACGCCTGACCATTTCGGCATGAAAGTGGCCTCCGGCCTCAATTTCAGGATAATATCCCCCAATGTGGATGCAGGGCCTTCTCTGGATGAACAATTGGATATCGCCATCAATATCCGCCAGGCATACCCCGGGAAATTCGCTTTCTTCGGAACATTTCCGGTTGAAAGTTTTGGAAGGGACGGTTTTTCTGACAGCACCATCAGCAGAATTAAAATGTGCATGAAAGCAGGTGCTTCCGGTATCAAGATCTGGAAAAATATAGGAATGGTTCTGAAAGATGGACAGGGCAAATTTGTCATGGTTGATGATCCTGCCTTTGAACCGGTTTTCAGCTACCTGGAAGCAAACAATATTCCTGTGATGGGTCACCTGGGCGAGCCAAGGGATTGCTGGCTTCCCCTGAATGAGATGAGTGACAGCTCCAATTGCAGGTACTACCGCGCTCATCCTGAGTACCACATGTTTATGCACCCTGAATGTCCTTCGTATGAAGAACAGATGACTGCAAGGGATAATCTGCTCCTTAAGCATCCGGGGCTTAAATTTACAGGCGCGCATATTGCCAGCCTGGAGTGGAGCGTGGAAGAAGCAGCCAGGAGGCTCGACAAATATCCCAATCTAACCGTGGATTTAGCAGCCAGGATGGCACACCTCCAGTACCAGTCGGTCATTGATTATGAGAAAGTCCGAAATTTTATGATCAGGTACCAGGATAGGATTCTTTATGGCACGGATATCATCATTGACATCCAGGACACCAATCATACTGCCCTGTCTAAAATGCTGGAAGAGAAGTGGAAATCACACTGGACCTACCTGGCTACCGATTCCGTGCTGCATTTAAAGAACCTGAAGGGGGATGTCAGGGGCCTGCACCTTCCCAAAAAAGTGATGGATAAAATCTTCAATTCAAACGCAGACCGCTTTTTCAGTCCCGGCTGACCGGCAATAAGGACATCACAATTTTGCCCGGTTATTTGCTGGTCATGGAAGGAGGGATATCTTCTGCCTTACTGCCCCAATTTTTATTTGGATTCGGCCCCATTTCAAAAACAAGGGTCCCCCCCTTAACAATGTCTTCGTGGGTGATCCAGCTCCTGGTATAAGGCTTCCCGTTCAAGGTTGCTGACTGGATGTAAAAATTCTCAGGGGATACACCTCTTGCTTTTACCGTAAATTTGTGACCGCCGAAATATTCTCCCAGATTCAGTGTAACTTCTTCAAATACAGGAGATCCAATCACGAACACATTCTGGCCGGGTGCAACAGGATAGAAACCCATGGCGCTGAATATATACCACGCCGACATCTGGCCCATGTCATCATTCCCGCAAAGGCCGTCCGGTCTGGCAATGTATTTTTCCGCCATGATCTGGGCGACCCTTCTTTGTGTTTTCCAGGGTTCACCAGCGTAGCTGAACATATAGGCGACATGGTGAACCGGCTCATTCCCATGCACGTACTGTCCGATTTTACTGTACATTGGCGCATATTCGGGACCCGTTTCATTGGGGGTCATTGTAAAAAGGGTGTCAAGTTTGGTGATGAATTCCTTCTTACCCCCTAATGTATTCATAAGTCCCCCGACATCATAAGGAATGTGCCACAGGTATTGCCAGGCATTTGATTCGGTATAGTGCCTGTTCGGACTGACTCCCACCCACAGCGGATCCCAGCAGTCGTAATATGGCCTCCCGTCATCAGCCCTGATTACCTTCGGCGGCTCATTGCACATTTCGAGCCAGGAGCCGTCAGCTTTCCTTGGACGGAAAAATCCGGAGGAAGAATCAAACAAATTGGTATAACACTTTGCTCTGTCCGAAAACAACCTGTAATCCTCATCTTTGCCCAGCTCTTTAGCCATTACAGCCAGGCACCAGTCATCATAGGCATATTCCATGGTAACAGATACCGATTCCCTGATTTTATCGGCAGGCATGTATCCCAGCCCGGTATAATAATTCAAACCCGTACGGCTGTCTGCATTTCCCCCGGGTTCCGTGGCATTTTTCCTCATACCTTCATAGGCCTTTGCGATGTCAAATCCCCGGATTCCTTTCATATACGAATCCACTATCACGGAAGTGGCGTGGTCACCAATCATACCTTTCATATGATAGTTTTTGTAACAGACATATTGGGGGATTCTGCCGCTCTGATCATACATGCTCAGGAAGGTATTGATCATCTCTGCTTGTCTTTCGGGCTCCAGATAGGCCAGTAAGGGATGCTCAGTCCGGTAAGTATCCCAAAGGGAAAAATCAACATAATACCGTCCTCCCTTAGCCTGGTGAACCTTGTTGTCAAAATGGCTGTAGTAACTTCCATCCACGTCTGAAAATGTCCGCGGAAACATCAGCGCATGGTAAACAGAAGTATAAAAAGTTGTTTTCTGGTCCTCTGAGCCACCCTTGACCTGAATTTTATTCATTTTTTCGTTCCAGGCAATTCTCGCCCTGGTTCGGATTTCATCAAAGTTCCACCCCTGAATTTCTGTGGCGAGGTTCATTCTTGCCCCTTCAATGCTTACGAAGGAAATACCTACCCTGATAAGAACCTGTTCTCCCTTTTTTGTAGAATAATTAACAAATGCGCCGATTCCCTCCGTTCCGGACATTTCTTTCACATTTTCCCGGATGCTGTCGCCGGCCCAGACACCACAAGAACCGAACGGTTTGCTGAATTGCGCGAAGAAATAACACTTAAGCGGATTGTTGGTGTTCCCCTCCTGGTCTGTGACCACATATCCTTCTATTTCCCTGTTGTTTAAAAACTTAACATGTGCGTCACGGTTGGCAGTCAGGGAGTGCGTCACATCAATTATGACGTGAGCGTTTGAAGCTTCCGGAAAGGTATACCGGTGAAATCCGGCACGCTCAGTGGCTGTTAACTCCGCTTTTATGCCATAGTCCTTTAACATGACTGCATAATAGCCGGGAGAAGCTTCCTCCTCATCATGACTGTAAGATGATTCATATCCTTTCGGCAGAAAGATCGTATCTTTACCTGACCTGGCCATATCTGCCAGAATTTTCAGCTTCTCTTCGCGGAGAAGCGACCTGTATCTCTTTCTTATATCTGTCGCTGACAACTTTGCCAGCTCCTGTTTCTCCATTTCTGTCAGTTGGTTCATCCTGGCCTCAACATTTTTTCTCGCCAGCCTGTCAGGAGATTTTGCCGGACCAGGGAACACCTTGAGATCCCCTGTGGTTGGCATGACCAGGATGTTGCAATAGTTGGTCAATGTGTTGTCCCCGGTGCCGCTTAACTGGGTATGGCTGAAGCCAAGGATGGATGTTTTGGCATAATTGTAAGCTTTCACACCCTGGTAACCATTGTCCGGACTCAGTTGTACCATCCCAAAAGGCAGGCATGCCCCCGGGAAGCAGTTGCCTTCCTTTTCAGTTCCGATAAACGGGTTGACATAGTCAGCAAGCTCCCTGGCTGATGGTCGATCCTGACTGTAGGTGGTTCCGCAGAATGAAACTGTAAAAAATGCTGCAAACAATGTTGCTATAAATGTGACTCCACCCCTCTTTTGAGGCAATAAAACGGCTGATTCCATACTAAAATTTATTGTTTAACTCTTTTATTAATGTCCATGGCACACCTGAACCCGACACCAAAATCGCACCAGGGCCCGGGCAATCCCTTCCGGTAATATACCTTTTTGCACATCGCCCCGGAATGCCAGCTCCCGCTCCTGATCACCCTGCTGCTGCCACTCTTCGGACCTTTTGGATTTTCCGGTTCGCTCTCCTTGTAATAGGATTCAGAATAATAATCTGATACCCACTCCCAAACATTTCCGGCAATATTGTACAAACCATATCCGTTCGGGATATCATTTCCAACAGGTTCAATAAAATTCTGCCAGCCGGAAGGATCCTGCTTTGGCTTATTATCTATCCACTCGTTCCCGTTCGGGTAATCCATCCCCTGGAGCCCCCCGCGTGCAGCATATTCCCATTCTGCCTCGGTGGGCAACCGTTTGCCGCACCATTCTGCATATTTCTTCGCATCGTACCAGCTGACACCGACTACCGGATAGGCAGAGTATTTATCACCGCTCCTGAAGATGTCTGTGTTGTAGAATTCCGGAAGCTTGCATCCTGTCTCCCGACAAAATTTTAAATACTCTCCATTGGTAACCTCACATTTGTCAAGCAGGAAGGAATCAATTTTTACCTTGTGGGAAGGTCCAAACTCTGTTCCGTTGCCCATGGCAAATACTCCGGCAGGAATTATTGCCATTCCCCCTGCACCGGTATCCTGCCCATTTGTCATCAGGGCGGCCAGAACAATAATCCAACATGTACAACAACGTTTTAAGATCATAGCCTCATCTTTTTAATTGCATTTACCACCAAAACAACCCTTGCAATAAATTTAAATTTTTTTCCGGACAAATCACTGTTCCATTTTTAGTTGGTGGAATTATCTTTTCCATTTTTGATTTTCCAATAGACACCGCTGAAGTGCTTGGACTTACTTCAACCTAACCAATGAATACAGATATTTAACGGTGAAAGAGGTCCTTTTTAATGATTCAGACTATCTGCTATATTTTTGAAACATCGGATGACTGCCCTTTAACATTCTGATTTATACCATACTCCCCGGCTAAAAAGAAATACTTTTGTTCAACGACTAGAATCTCGGTTTTAAAGTGTCCTTTCTCCGTTTATCCGTCAGAAAATCGCCTGGCACAGTGCCTGCTGCCGGGGTGAAATCCAAAGAAGAAAAATCCGAAGCCCGCGTAAATAAAAGGAAGTGCTCACTTCTTCCGGAATATACGCCCAAATTTCAACCTTTGACGTTGATGTACACTGTAGTCATTTCATCTACAAGCCTTTCAGCATTTTTGGAATACGATTCTCCCATTCCCTTATTTCCCGCGGAGTTGCCCCATGTTATTTTTGCTCATACAAAACATTCTGAAAATCAATTGAAAACTTTGAAAGTTTCAAACCAATTAAAAACAGCATATCATGAGAACTAATATATACAAATTGCTTTTCTTCGCAGCGGTGTTGTTAGTTACAGCAACAAGTTGCAGTGAAAAGGGACTGTTGCAGGAAAAATCTGCTGCTTTGAATTATGGAACCATGAAAGATCAGGATGCCAACACCTACAAAACCATCAAAATTGGTTCACAGGTTTGGATGGCTGAAAACCTCAGAACCACAAAATACACTGACGGCACATCCATTCCAAATATTGTTGACGATAAAGAGTTTCACAACATGACTACCGGTGCATTGTGCAATTACAACAATGACCCTATCACGGGCGACACCTACGGATGCCTTTACAACTGGCCTGCAGTATCAAGCAGCCATAAAATAGCCCCTGACGGCTGGCATGTGCCAACTGAAAAGGATTGGGCGGTCCTGTCAAATTTCCTGGGAGGTGACAATGTAGCAGGAGGCAAATTGAAAGAAATTGGATCAAATCATTGGGATGCTACCAATATCGGAGCATCAGATATGTACGGATTTACTGCCCTTCCAGCCGGCGCACGCGCCGAGAACGGAGGATTCAGCTTCATGGGCACTGCAGGTTACTGGTGGAGTTCTACTGAAGGCAACAATAAAAGTGCCATGTTAAGAGGCACCGCCAACGGTACGGGTTCTCTGTTGCTACTCTATTATTTCAAGGATTATGGATTTTCTGTCCGCCTTGTCAAGGATTGATTTATTTATCCATGCCTGGCACCCCTTACTCTATTCAGGAATAATCCCCATCACCCCGAAATTTTCATCCCCACCTTACCGGAGACATTGGTCTGATTTCATTTGCCTTTGAGTGGCTGGAGATTCAACACAGTCAGGCATATCCTGTATTTGCCAATACAATCCCGGTTTTATCCCTGCCTTCCAAAAATTCAAATTTTAAGTTGAACAGTCCTGCAGGCCAGTGTCTGCCTTGCTGCCTGCACAATCAACTCGTTTGACTTGCCAGCCGAATAACAGCGAGGAGTTAGCCGCTGCCCCCGCCAAAAATCTTCCTGAAAGAAATAGCCTGTTCCAAAAATTGGTTGCTGTCATTCATCCAGCAAAAAAATCATCGTAGGAGGAGGTTTCTGACCAAACAAAAGCCACGGAAATGTAACTATGGTATTTGCCTAAAATATTTAACTTAGAGGTCAAAAATCGGCAAACCGGTCAAAAATTGAAGGTTGGACATTAATACCGTGCAATTTTATCTCGAAATACCCTTTCATCCGGCATGTCTGTCCTGAATGGATCGCAGTAAGTCTTTACCGGTTTTTTAAAATTTAAAACAGACAACTTATATGACATTGGATCACATCGCCATATGGACCAACAACCTTGAAGAACTCAGGGATTTTTACATTAAATATTTCGGCGGAAAATCCGGCGGGAAATATTCCAACGATTTAAAGCAGTTTCAAAGTTATTTTGTGACTTTTGAGGCGGGTGCCAGGCTTGAAATCATGACCAGACCGGATATCCGGACCGGGAAAAATGAAGATATATCCAGGCAATATACAGGAATTACACACCTGGCATTTGCTGTCCATACCATGGGGGAAGTGAAGGAGAAAGCAAGGGTACTGGCGGCTGACGGATTCAAAATATTGGATGGGCCCAGGAAAACCGGAGATGGCTGTTATGAATTTGTAGTTCTTGATCCCGATGGGAATAAAGTTGAAATAACAACCTTATATACAGGAGAATAATACTGAAAAGATAAATATCTGCCAGAAAGGAACACCAATTACTTTCTCTCATCAGCTTTCAGTGGATAAAATTTTATTTTATTTCCGCAATATTTATAATATACCAAAGTTCTGCAAAAAATACTAAATTACCACTCCAATATAGATCGCTCTATCTTTTCAACTCAATTTTTAACTTCTAAACTAATATCAGTCATGACTACATCAAGGAGAGATTTCATCAAATCGGCATCGCTATTGGGTGCCGGGGCCGTTTTTATTCCAAACATGATGAGCTGCTCGCCCTCTGGCCGGCTGAACATTGCAGTAATTGGCGTCGGAGGACAGGGCCGCAGCAACTGGAGCAAGTGCATCAACCAAAAAGAGCCTAAATGGAATGAAAACATTGTTGCACTCTGCGATGTGGATGACAACCGGGCAGCCGCAGGATTTAAGGCTATGCCAAAAGCCAGGCAGTTCAAGGACTACAGGGTTATGCTCGATAAAATGCACAAGGAAATTGATGCAGTTATGGTGTGCACACCGGACCATTCCCATTTCCCTGCAGCCATGGCTGCCATGGAATTGGGAAAACATGTCATCGTTGAAAAACCACTTGCCCACAATATTTGGCAACTTCGCACACTGAAGAAGGCAGCCCAACATTACAAGGTGATTACACAGATGGCCAACCAGGGTCACGCCACAAATGGCATCAGGCTTGTTAAGGAATGGTATGAGGCAGGTTTGCTGGGCAATGTAACAGAGGTAATTGCATGGTTCGACGGGCCGGAATTCGGGCCGGACAAATATTTCAGAAAACCACTGAGTTTCCCGCCGGCCGAAGAACCTGTCCCCACCTACCTGGATTGGGATTTATGGCTGGGCCCTGCGGCAAGCAGACCGTACAATAGTGTTTATGCACCCAAGACCTGGAGAAGCTGGTTCGATTTCGGGAACGGTGAACTGGGCGACTGGTGCTGCCATACGCTGGATGCCCCTTTCTGGGCTTTGGATATGGGTATGCCTGATGTTGTGGAAGCAGAATTCAAATCACCGGTCCCCGACAACGGATTTGTTTCTGACCAGGCAATCATACGATGGGATTTCCCTGCCCGTGGCAACAAAGTACCATTAAAATTGAGATGGTATGAAGGCGGTCTCATGCCGGAAAACCGGCCGGAATGGAACCTCGAAAAACTGCCCAAAAGTGGCATGATCATGGTAGGTGACAAACAGTCCCTGATAACAGGTGCAAGGCCCAATGATCCCCGGTTACTGATGCCTCTGCCCGAATGGCAGGAATACAAAAAGAATCTTCCTGCACAAACAATACCAAGGGTCTTCGAGGAGAATCCGCAGAGGGAATGGATCGAAGGGATCAAAAACAATACATTGCCCGGCTCAAATTTCGATTACTCAACCCAGCTGGTAGAGATGGCTCTCACGGGTGTCCTGGCTCAAAGGTTCAACACCCGCCTCGAATATGACGCAAAAAATATGAAGGTAACCAACCATCCGGAATTGGATGTCTACATTAAAGAACCCATGAGGAAAGGATTTTCTTATGGTGAAAATCTTTAGCAAGAGCCTGAAATAAGAACCATGAGGCACGGGTCTGACAGCCTCTCCAAAAGATTAAATTCCAGGGAACGAAAATTGCATTTAGCTTAACTGAACGCATTTTAGATAAAAAGGATGATCTCATGATTCAATACGACTGATCACGATGAAATGCATTCAGTGACTTTACATCCAAAATTTGTTGCTGCATCCTGTTCCATAGTTCGCTATGGGGTACTACTTTTTTTATTCGGAAAACCACCTTACATTGCCGGCCGGTAATAAGCCAAATTTGGTATTTACGAATTTAAAGAGTTACTGCACAATGAAAATTGGTATCATACTGGAGACCAGGGAATACGAAAAGGCATGGAATGCATTTCGATTTGCTGTTACTGCACGGAAACAGGGACACGAAGTGAAATTGTTCCTGATGGGTGAAGCCGTTGAATGCGAAGGACTGGTCCACGAAAAATACAATGTTGACCAGCAAATGCAATATTTTTCTGAAGCAGGGGGAGAGATTCTTGCTTGCGGCACCTGCCTGAAATCAAGAAACCTGGAAAGTACAGATACCTGCCCGATTTCAACTATGATTGATTGTGTCAATGTAGTTGTATGGGCAGACAAAACTGTCACATTCTAGAAAGTTCATCTGTCCGGTCTGCCGCTATGGGAATCGGGCATATTCAATCTTTCTCTACACCTCCCTTGTTTTTCCTCTGCAGGTACCAGTAGACAGGAATACCTGCCAAAATCAGCGACATTCCGATAGCTGCCTCCCTTGGCCGGGTAGCAATTGTATTGACAAACAAGCCGATACAAAACAAAATAAAGATGGCAGGAACAACAGGGTAACCCCAAACCTTGTATGGCCTCGGAGCATCAGGCATTTTTCGGCGCAATATGAATACCCCCAACGATGTTGCCCCGTAAAAAATGAATACGGCAAAAATAATCATGTCTGTCAGCTGATCGAATGTGCCTGACAAAACAAGGACAGAAGCCCAGATACCCTGCCATAAAAGGGAATTAGATGGTACATTTGCCTTGTTCAGGTGAGCAATGGACGGAAAGAAAAGCCTTTCGCGCGACATGGCATAATAAGGCCGTGCGCCGGTTAAAATACTGGCATTTGTACATCCGAGAGTTGTTATCAGAATCAGAACTGAGATGAACAATGCACCTCCTGCACCCCAGAAGCTTCGTACTGCCTCAACAGCAGCAATCTGATTTCCTGCAGCATGAATGGTTTCAAGTTGTGGAATGGACAGCAAGGTAAGATAGGTTACATTGACCAGCAGGTAAATGGCGATGATGATAAAGACTCCAATGATAATCCCCTTCGGAATATTTTTAGTGGGATTCTGAACCTCACCCCCGACAAAACCGACAGATACCCATCCCTGGTATGCCCAGAATGCACCCAGCATGGCAGTATAAAAGGCAGAAATTGTTATCGTTCCGTCTGTAAGATTATTGGCATCCAAAAAATTGGCTGGTATTTTATGGGAACTTGTCAGGCCAAAGAATACTATCACCAAAAGACCTGTAAATACCATAATCAGAATAGCCTTACTTACCCCTGCACCTGTTTTAAGTCCAGAAATATTCAGTCCCGTCAAAAATAATATCAGTAAGATGGCAGTAAGTTTCACTCCAAAATCCTGAAAAGGAAAGAAAACCCCCCCAATGGTAAAGTCCCGTAAGGCAGGAAAAATATCGGGAATGGCGATCATGCTGTTCAGCGACTGTGCAAAAACATAGGCCAGAGATGATATTGTGGCTGTCTGGATAACCGTAAAAAGTGACCACCCATAAAGAAATGCAAAAAAGCGGTTATATATTTTCTTTAAATAGACAAAATCTCCACCCGTATCTGCCAGTAAACCGGCAACCTCAGCATTGCTGAGTGCACCGAACAGGGTAATAATCCCGCCAACTATCCAGGCCATGAGTATCCAGGCAGAGGAATGGAGTTCGGCAGCCATAGGAGCGATTTTCTTATACACCCCTGATCCAATGATATTTGCAACTACAAATATTATAACATATCCAAGTCCGAGCGACCTCACTAAACTTCTTTGATTTCCCATAAAATTGCAATGGCGTATGAATGAAGATCATAAAAATAGTAAAATGCTTCATCCGTGAACAGATTGTCAAAAAAAAGTGATTCAAGGGAAAATGAAGGAAGGATAAACTCACGAAACAACTCTTCCAAGGCCCGGGCAGATATTGTATGCCTGCATTACCACAAAAATGGAATAAACATTTTGGTATTCTTCTTGTAATCCAGGTAGGCATCTCCAAAAAATCCGATGCATTCATCCTCATCATGCAATGCCGTAAAATAAAAGAAGAGTGTTGAAGCCAGCGTCACAATAAGCAATTCTGTTGTACCATTTTTGAGGAAAATCCCCCAGGACAAAAATATCAGGGATCCATACATGGGATGCCGGATCACTTTAAAAATACCACTGTTAACCAACCCGGTTGTTCTCTCAAACCGGAACAGCGATTCCCTGGAAGTTGTTTGCTCAGGCTTACCCAATTTTTTTAGCAGAACAAAGCCGGCCACAACATAATACAATGATATTAAAAGCAAAGCCCAGGATATTACCTGTTTTATACCCAATGGGTCAGCAAACCAGAATTTCCAATTGGAGGAAAAGAGCCAGGCAATGCATTCCCAACCAAAAAACCTGAAAAATCCATGACTGTGGGGGTTGAAAATACTTTTCCGGGAGAGAAAGATTAAAGGAAGGCTTACAAGGGCAAACAGCATTAGTTTAGTCATAACTATTTCTTAGACAGAAAAATTCAGTCAGATCACACACCGGATAACCGGATAAATCATGCGTAAACTGTGCGCCTGGAATTATCACGCTGTCCGGACAGATGGACAACCTCCTAAGTTCTGAACATTAGAGGTCCTGCATGACAATCAGTTACAGTAACACTTATCAGAAATTCAATTTATTTCCCGAAAATGATAAAACCCAGAGCAAAAAGTGCAGCAATGGCAACCAATATCCGGATCACCCTTCTTTCATAGGCAAGCATTTTCTCGCATTCCTCGATTTTTGCTTTTACTTCATTATTTTTTACTGTCCTGACATTCATGGCCAGTGCCTTCCTGTACCAGGCCCTTGCCTCCTTTAAAAGTTCAATTTTGAGAAAATCATCACCGTGTTGCATCAGGTCCAAAAATTTGCGATAGGACGGACTTAAAGTCCGATGCGTTGTTTGATGTGTCATAATTATAGTTTTATGATATTAACAAATTTAGTGCATCACCTGACCAAATCCAATTAAAATACAGGAAATCATGTGATTTGCAACACGAAAAACACTGTAGGGATCGTACCTGCATAAAGAATTTGTGAAGGTCTCTGAAATCACGGTTTATAGCTGTTGAATTAATTCCTGTCGGCCTCAAATAAGTATTTGCCTCCCTGGAATGCACCCAATGAATAACGGTTTCAAGGAATCGGGCAAACGGAAGAGGACTGCAAATATTAAAAGTGAATAATATGATCGAAAGTGCTGAAAAGCATGGAATAATTGAAAACAATTGACGAATTTTATGCCGTTATATTTATCTGATTAAAGCTTGCCATATGTCAAACAAACTGTTAAACATCAAATCTGCATTTCTCTTCCTTGGCCTGTTTCTGACAATTGCTGCAACTGTTGAGGCACAGACATTAAAAGAGATTGAAGCCGGAAGGACTACATTGCCAAACGGCTGGAAACTTTCACCTGTGGGAAAATTACTCCCGCTGGGAGATTTGCCCTTGAACATGGCCGTATCACCAGGACAGGATTTAATGGCAGTCACCAACAACGGCCAAAGCGACCAGAGTATCTATCTGATCAACCCGCACACCATGCAGTTGCTTGATACAGTCGTAATTGCCAAAGGGTGGCTGGGTCTTACCTTTTCAAAGGATGGGAAAAATTTGTACGCATCCGGAGGAAATGACAACTGGGTGATGAGATTTCAGATAAAAAGCAATAAGATATTGCCTGCCGACACCCTTGTAATTGGCAAAAAATGGCCTGAGAAGATTTCCATCGCAGGCATTGCAGTAGATGCAAAACAAAAAACCCTCTATGCAGTCACGAAAGAGAACAATTCCCTTTATGTTTTCGATATTAAATCAAGGAAAACAACAAGTCAGATACCTTTGGGAGGAGAAGGTTATACCTGCCTTTTATCAGGTGATGAGAAGACACTCTATATTTCCTGCTGGGGATGCGATAAAATTATCCTGTTTGATACCGAAAAACAAATCGTTAAAGGTTCTGTTCCTGTCGGGGATAACCCTAATGATATGTGCATCACACGTGACGGAAAATATATTTATGTCTCCAACGCCAATGACAATTCCGTCTCTGTCATTTCCACAGAAAAAAACAGGGTCATTGAGATTCTGAACTCAGCCCTCTATCCCGGTTCACCATCCGGCTCCACCTCCAACAGCGTTACCCTGGGTGACAATGAGAAAACACTATATGTAGCCAATGCCGACAACAACTGCCTGGCGGTATTTGACATTTCTGAACCAGGCAACAGCAAAAGCAAGGGTTTTATCCCAACAGGCTGGTATCCCACCTGTGTCAGAACCATAAATGACCATATTTTCATTGCCAATGGCAAGGGGCTCTCTTCCAGGGCAAACCCGCGGGGACCAAGCCCCATGAACAAAAAAGAGGCAGTGGCCCGGCATGCTGACATACAAAACAGAAAAGCCCAATACATTGGCGGCTTGTTCAGAGGCACACTCCAGTCGGTAAAAGTGCCGGATGAGAGCCAACTGGGAATATATTCCAAATCAGTATATGGCAACGTTCCCTATTCCAAGGATAAGGAGATGGTCACCAACGGTGAAAAAGGAAACCCGGTTCCCTCCCGCGTTGGAGATGCTTCCCCAATCAAATATGTCTTTTATATAATCAAAGAAAACAGGACCTATGACCAGGTACTGGGTGATATCCCGGAAGGCAACGGGGATACAAGCCTGGTTCTTTTCGGAGAAAAAATAACTCCCAACCTGCATAATTTGGCTAAACAATTTGTCCTGCTCGACAACTTTTATGTTGATGGAGAGGTTAGCGCGGATGGCCACAACTGGACAATGGGTGCCTATGCCACTGATTACCTGGAAAAGAACTGGCCGGTAAGCTACGGCGGCAGGGGCGGATCCTATCCTGGAGAGGGAGAGCGTGAAATCGCCAACAACAAAAACGGTTTTTTATGGGATTACTGTAAGAAATTCGGGGTCTCCTACCGGAGCTACGGGGAATTTATCTCAGATGCAAAGACAGCCAATATTCCGTCTCTCAACGACCATTTCTGCAAGGAATTCACGGGCTGGGACATGGGAACAAGGGATACAGTGCGCTTTCGGGAGTGGAAAAACGATTTCGGTAAACTTCTTGCCAAAGGAGACGTACCAAGACTGAACACATTGCGCTTCGGAAACGACCATACGGAAGGCCTCAGGCTTGGCAGACCGACACCAAAAGCCTTTGCAGCTGACAATGACCTGGCAGTGGGGCTATTCGTCGAATACCTGAGTAATTCACCCATATGGAAAGAGAGCCTGGTAATTATCCTGGAGGATGATGCCCAGAACGGACCTGACCATGTTGATGCACACAGATCGACAACCTATCTGGCAGGAGGCTTCGTGAAACAAGGCTTTGTTGATCACACCATGTATTCAACAAGTTCTGCACTTCGTACCATAGAACTGATTCTTGGCCTTCCGCCAATGACCCAGTACGACGCTGCTGCTGAACCCATGTGGAGGTGCTTTAATTCAACGGCATCCCACCCACCTTTTAAATCCGTCCCAAACCTCATTGATCTTAACGAGGTAAACAAAACAGAAAACGAATTATCCAGGATCAGTGAAAAATTCGATTTCAGCAAAGAAGACCGTGTTCCGGATGCAATCTTCAATGAAGTGTTATGGTCTGCTATTAAGGGAACAAGTACGCCATGCCCTGCTCCGGTCCGTGCCGCGTTCTTCAGCACAGAAAAAGACGGAGATGATGATTAGGCCTGTTCTAAATCCCTTATAAAAGAAAAAAATTCAATGAGGCTCTCAATTTCCGGGAATATCCTGCTGCTATTTTCAATGATCATCCTGACCGCTTGTAGTGAGAAAGTCGCATCACAGACAAAGCCGGATGAAGCATTTGTTTTTGCGAAAGGAGCAGATATCAGTTGGTTGCCGCAGATGGAAGCCACAGGTTACCAGTTTTACAATGACCAGGGGAACAAAGAGGATTGCTTCAGTATATTAAAAAATCACGGGATTAACTCCATAAGGTTGCGGACTTTCGTGAATCCGTCGGATGACAAGGCCAGCGGTCATTGCAGCAAAGCTGAAACTGTTGCAATGGCTGTCAGGGCCAAAAGCTGGGGAATGCGGGTAATGATCGATTTTCATTACAGCGACAGCTGGGCAGATCCAGCCAAGCAAATCAAACCGAAAGCCTGGGAAGGACATGATTTCCCGACTTTGCTAAAGGACCTGCATGATTACACCTTTGATGTCATGACTTCACTCAAGGCGGCTGGGATCACACCTGAATGGGTTCAGGTAGGGAATGAAATTCCCGGCGGATTGGTTTATCCGGAAGGAAGTACTTCCAGCTGGAATCAGTTGGTGCAATTGCTCAACAAGGGCTATGAGGCAGTCAAGGAAGTCAGTCCCGGATCAAAAGTAATACTCCACATCGATCAGGGCAATAACAACAGCCGCTTCAGGTGGTGGTTCGATAACGCAAGGACCTATGGTGCCAAATATGATGTGATCGGACTCTCCTATTATCCATACTGGCTTCCCGGAAACCCGGATTACCTGCTCTCCATCAATGATCTGGGTGCGAATCTTTCAGACATGGTTTCCCGTTATGGCAAGGAGGTGATGGTGGTGGAAGTTGGGGGAGAAGACAACAAAGCCAGGAACACCTTTGACATGCTGGTGGAAGTACAGAAAAAGACCCGAGGAATACCCGAAAATAAAGGGTTGGGAGTGTTTTACTGGGAGCCAGAAGGCGCCAGGAGCTGGAGCCATTATGGGCTGAGTGCCTGGGGAGCCGATGGCAGACCTACAATCGCCTTGGATGCCTTCCTGGCTAATGATCATTGAAGTCGTTTGCACAACAGCTTCAGTTCCCATTCCTCTCTTCTGCCTGCATTCCGGCTACGAGGTCATCAATAGACACTTTCCTGCTGATGTGCCCCATCAGGTGTTCAATCTCTTCGGCACGGAAAATATCCCTCACTTCTGCGTGGGCCTCGGCAATCTTGAAGGCGATGCCCCTGGCGTACAGATCGGCATAAAGCTTTTTGATAAGTGCGGCACCTGCAGTATCAACATACGGTGTTGTACTGAAATCCCAGATTACGCATCTGGGTGCTTCCTCAGAAGAAAAGATTTCCTCACTTAGCCTTTTACGGATATTATCTACATTAAAATACAGCAGGGATGCCTCAACCCTGAAAAGAAACACCCCGGGTATCAGTTCATTATCCGGATGGCGCCCGGTATCAGTATATCGCCTTGTGCCTGGAACGCGGCCCAGAATGGCGATATGCGGATTTGAAACGGCTCTTAGTATCAGCACGACAGATGATACTGCTGCTAGTACAACACCATCAAGAATACCAAAGAATATCACCCCTGAAAAAGCAATGACTGCAACGGTAAATTCCATTCGGCTAATCCTCCGCAACCTCTTTAATCCCTTTATATCAATTAACCCGCTCACAGCAACAAGTAAAATGACAGCCAATACGACGTCTGGCAGATTTTTCATGGTCCCGGTGAGGAACAACAGGCAAAAACCTATTGCCACAGTAGCAAAAACAAGCGACAACGGAGATCTGGCACCGGCTTTGCTGTTTACCGCCGACTGGGACAATCCGCCTGAAACTGGAAATCCCTGTCCAAAAGCGGTTGCAGCATTAGCTGCAGCAAGTGCAAGCAGTTCCTGCCTCGGATCAATTTCATTACCACCATTTCCGGCAAGTATCCTTGCAGCCGAAACGCTTTCAATGTACGCCAGCAAAAAACAGGCAAATGCAAGGGGTAAAATCACTTTCACATCGTTCACTTGCCATGCCGGCAAACTAAATTCAGGTAATCCGGGAGTAATATAACCGGTTAATGAAAACCCCGGGTCTGTCAAAATCGCGGTTGAAAATAAAATTATTGAAATAACTACCAGTATTATGGCTACCGGCCTCCCCGGCAACACTTTTTGACCAACAATCAAAAAAACAAGGGCAGCAACTCCAAATATTAAGACAGTAAAGTTGGTTTGAGGCAATTGATTTACCATGATCCAGGCTCTTTCAAAAAACCCGGATCCCCCTCCTTCAACCCCAAATAATTTTGGAAGCTGGGTCATTGCGATGGTACATGCTGCCCCGGCTTTAAAGCCCAGCAAGACGGAATCACTGATGAAATTCACAAAACTGTTGAGGCGCAGGAGATAAGCAGTCAGACTGATCAAAGCCATTACAAGAGCCGTAAGTGAGGCAATCTGGATAAATTGCCGGACATCTCCGTGGGCCATGTTGGCCAATGATGTACCTATGAGTAAGGAGATAGCTGAGGTTGGCCCGACGGAGAGTTGCATACCTGACCCAAAAACAGCATAGAAGAGTCCACCGATAAGATATCCGTAAATCCCGAAGTGAACGGGTAATCCGGCCAGGGAGGCGTAAGCCATGGACACAGGAATTGCATAAGCAGCCAGGGTTATGCCCGAGAAAATGTCATAGCGAACATCTTTCAGCCGGTAAGATTTAAGCCATTGAACTGGAGGTATGAACGAATACCACATAGAGAAAGTGAAAGGTTAAACGCTGTATGTAAGGAAATATTTCAACCCTCTGCAAGCAGGCTCTGTTTGAGTAATTGAAGTTCGGCGACTTTTTCCGGGCTGACATGCGGGTAGGCAAGTTTCATCGAATCCAATGCGCTGATGATGGCTGATGAAACAACCATGCGGGCAAAATGCTTGTTGTCGGCAGGAATGACGTACCAGGGTGATTTTTCAGTGGCCGTTTTCCTGATAAGGTCATCATAGGCAAGCATGTATTCCTTCCAGAATTTTCGTTCTGAAATATCTGAGCTACTGAATTTCCAGTTCTTTTCCGGAGTATCAATTCTTTCAAGAAATCTCTTCTTCTGCTCCTTTTTTGAAACATTAAGGAATATTTTGACTACCAGGATCCCGTTCTTATTCAGGTAGGATTCAAAATTACGGATATCGCCAAGGCGATCCTTCCAGATTTTTTCCGTGATGAGCTTCTCAGGGATCTTCTGAGACCGGAGTATTGTCTGATGTACCCTGACAACCAATACCTCTTCATAATAGGAACGGTTAAATATTCCGATCTTGCCTCTTTCAGGCAAACGCTTCATGCAACGCCATAAGAAATCATGATCAAGTTCTTCTGCATTCGGAGCCTTGAAAGGGGTAACTTCACAACCCTGAGGGTTGACACCGGACATCACATGCTTAATTGCACCATCTTTCCCGGCGGCGTCCATTGCCTGAAAGATCACAAGTAATGCCCACTTGTCATGGGCGTACATCATGTCCTGCATGTCGGAGATCGTTTTTACGCCCTGTTCAAGCAGCTGACATGCCAGCGGTTTGTCTTCTTTTCCAAAGTCAGTATCGGCATCCGTCGGGCAATCTTTCAGCTTGAATTTCCTGCCATCAGTCACTCGAAATTGGCGGGCCAATTTTTTCGCCCGGGCTATGACACTTTTGTTGCTTAGTCCCTTAACACCGTTCTCTTTAAGTTCTGAACCCTTGTCCTGTGTGCCAGCATTCCTGATTACCATAACAATGATTTTAAATTATTCACTTCTGAACAATGAAAATTAGCCCCCGCCGGCATTGCTCTCCGGCCTGTTATTCAATGCCATAAACAAATGTACAAATAAATTGACCGAAATACTTTGGAGGTAAGCAATAGCCAGGCATCAGGCTGGTTGGCAAAATATTTTTCTCCAACTATTTCAGGGCATACGAAACAAAATTCATTTCCTGGTATCTCCTGTCCGGAAATCCCTTCCGGAATAGATGGATCTATCGTTCAGGACCAGTCTTCAATGCTGATTTCTTCTCTTGATAATACCTCCTGATGCTTCTTTGATGGTATTGGCAAAAACAAAGGCCTGTGGATCTACCTGTGACACAAGATTTTTTAACTTCCTTAGTTCCAGCCTTGTAATAACCGTAAAAATAATATCACATTCCGTGCTAATTTCAAATTTCCCAGGAAGAAAACCTCTTTCCCCTTTGTAGACAGTAATACCTCTTCCAAGTTTATTGACCAGTTGGTACTTAATTATCTCACTCTTCCCCGAAATGATTGTCACACCGGTATATGCCTGAAGTCCTTCCACCACATAATCAATACACCTGGTTGCGCAAAAATAAGTCAGAACGGAATAAAGCGCAGTTTCAACGCCAAATTTAAAGGCGGCAACGGAAAAAATGAGGACATTAAGTCCGAGTATGATTTCAGAAATACTAAAAGAGGTACGCTTTAATGTATACAACGCCAGGACTTCAATTCCATCAAGGGCAGCCCCTGCTCTCATTATCAGACCAATTCCTACACCAAGGAATACTCCGCCGAAAATTGATATCAACAATTTATCCTCAGTAACCTTGAATTCAGGGAGTAAAGTCAGACAGACTCCTAAAAGGATGACACTAATTAATGTCCTGAAAGCAAATCTGGAACCCACTGAAAAATAGCTTATTACAATGAATGGAAGGTTCAGGACAATGATCACCAGGGCAAGATTGAAATGGTAAAGTTCGTGGGTGAGCAGTGAAATTCCGGTTACCCCTCCGTCAAAAAAGTGATTGGGGACCAGGAAACCTTTCAGCGCGTAACCGGCAATAGTTACTCCTGCCAGCATCAGGAAAATATCCTGCAAAATTTCCAGCGGATCAATTCTTTTGGAATGGCCAAAGGATGAAGTCAGCCTGGATTTCAGGTGACCAAGATTTACCTGTTTTTGTTCTTCACGTTCCCTGTTGGCGGTTTGGGTGAAGTATTTGTGGGACCCGAGGAACTCAACCTGCAGCAGAAGCCAGTCGGCTTTATTCTTTACCTGATCCCGGTGTTTTAACTCCAGGTACAATTTTTCAGCAACAACGGGGTATTCTTCAGTACCCAGGTAGTAAAGATCTGCATCACATAGAATCTGGCTGAGCAGGTCGTCCGGTGATTGTTTCAGTTTAGTCATCAGGATAAGTTTGCATACAGCATCCACCTGGTCAGGATCATATCCAAACTCAGGGAGATATTGTCTTGCCATATCACAGGAGATTTCTTCATGTTCCTGCGCCTGAACAAGATAGCCTGAATCATGAAACAGTGCAGCTGTTTTGAGCAGGATTAATTCATCGGCAGAGATCTTTTCGGCGATGCCGATATGCCCGGCTGCCTCGATAACGCTCCTCGTATGGTCTGCCTGGTGATAGGTGAGCCAGGCAGGCAAACCAGTCTCCAGCTTTTTAATCAGGAACGAATAGGCTTGATCATATTGCATGGCAGAATTTTTTCGGATCATTTAATTAAGCACCTCATACAAAAGCACTTCCTCTGTTTTGTTTTTCAGTATTGCCGGACCTATCAGCCTGCAGTTGAAGGACTGTTTCACTTTTTCAAATACATCCTCCGATATCACAATCTGACCGGCTTCGGCCGCCTTTTGCAGCCGTTGGGCAACATTCACGGTATCACCAATCACCGTATAATCCAATCTCCTTAAAGTTGCCGATCCAATGTTTCCGGAAATCATTTCACCACTATTGATCCCGATTGAAACCTTTGGCATAAAATCAATATCAGCTTTTAAGGATTCAATGTGGTTCCTGATTGCAAGGCAGGCCTCGATAGCCCTGTCTGTGTGATACGGTCCTTTGAAGACAGCCATCACACAATCTCCGATGAATTTATCAATGATCCCCTCCTGGGCAATGATTTCATTTACCATCAGGTCAAAATACCTGTTCAGAAGGTTTACCACGGTATCAGGCGACTCCCTTTCACTGATGGAGGTAAAACTGCAGATATCGACAAAAGCGACTGTTGCCTCCACCGTCTCGCTGGCCATGATCGAAGTCTCAAATTCATGGCTCCCCATGAAGTTCAGCACATTTTCATCGACGTACATTCTCAGGATATTGTTTTCCTTGATGGCCTTCAACGTTTCCTGGAGCAGCTTAACATGCTGGATGGTCTTCTCCATGGTCAGCTCAAGATCATCAAAATCAACAGGTTTAGTTAAAAAATCGAAGGCTCCCCGATTCATGGCCTTCCTGATATTCTCCATATCGCCATAAGCCGAGACCATCACGGTTTTTACCAGAGGATTGAATTCATTGAGCCTTGTCAACAAGGTAAGTCCATCCATTTCCGGCATATTAATATCACTCAAAACAATCTCAACATCCGGATATTCGTTGATCTTTGTCATTGCGTCATTACCGTTGATGGCAAAAATGAACTCGTACTGCTGTTCCCTTATTTTTTTCCGGAATTTTTGCCTGATCAGGATCTCCAGATCAGTTTCGTCGTCGACAATTAAAATCTTAATCATTGGATTATTGCTTTTAATTTCTCTTTCAATGCATTAAAATCCAGTGGCTTGGTAAGAAAGTCGTCAGCTCCCAGTTGCATGGCCAACCGGTAATTGTAACTGTCACTGTAGGCGGTAATCATCATAACCACTGGAGGAGGTTTGGAATATTTCGCCTTGATGTGCCCAAGCAATTCAAGTCCGCTCATTCCGGGCATATTGATATCCGAAAGTATCAGCACTGCCCCCTGCTCATGTTCAAGGATGTAAGTAAGGGCTTCTTCCCCTGAAAATGAGAATACAAATTCGATTTCACCTCTTTTTATTTCCTTGCGGAAATGTTGTTCAAAGAGCACCTGGATATCTCTTTCATCATCTACAACCAATATCTTAGCCATTCTTTTCAACTTTTGCCAGAGGTAGTTGGACCCTGAAAACCGATCCTTCACCTTCTTTTGTTTCAACAATTAACTCCCCGCCATGCCCCTGTGTTACGATTTCATAACACATCGACAAGCCCAATCCGGTGCCTTGCCCTGTGGGTTTAGTGGTAAAGAAAGGTTGGAAAATTTTATCGAGTATGCCGGATGGAATGCCGTCTCCATTGTCGGCAACCTCTATTTCAATCTCCCGCTTTGTCCTTTTTGTGGTAATTGTAACTGTCGGATTGAAAGAGTCACCAAGCCTCTTCTTTTTTTCCGTAACCACGTAGAATGCATTGGTCACAAGATTGAGAATCACCCTTCCGATATCCTGTGGCACAACACTTATTTTATCAACTGCAGGATCCAGCTGTGTTTCAAACTTGGCATTGAATGTCTTATCCTTAGCCCTAAGTCCGTGGTAGGCAAGCCTCAGGTATTCATCTGCCAATGCATTGATATCAGTCAGCTCTTTCTGCCCGGTATTGGCCCTGGAATGCTGTAGCATTCCCTTTACAATATTGTCGGCACGCTTGCCGTGATAGTTTATTTTTTCAAGATTTATTTTCAAGTCTCCCAGAATCAGCCTGGCTTCACCGTTATTTTCCTTTTCCATTTCAGCCTGCATCTCGTCAAGGAGTTCATTGCTAACCTCAGAAAAATTATTGACAAAATTCAGCGGGTTTTGGATTTCGTGTGCAATTCCGGCAGTCAGTTCACCAAGTGATGCCATTTTTTCGGATTGAATCAGCTGTGACTGTGTTGTCCGCAACTCTGTCAGTGCCATTTCCAGCTCTTCTTTCTGCTTCGTAATTTCTGCTGTACGTTCTGCCACAAGAACCTCCAGTTCAACTTTCCGCCGTGCAATTGCCCTGTTAAGTTCATCTTCCTGCAGTCGCCTGATACGTTCTTTTTCGGCTGCTTTCGCCTGCCGGTTCTGACTGTACCAAATAGCTGCCATCCAAATAAAGGAAAGAGAAATAGCACTTTTAAAATATGCCTCTGAGGTATCGTAGAAATCCTTGCTAATGAGCTCGGTTAAGTCATTGATAAGTATTACAAGAATAAAAGGAATAAAGGCTCCCAGGAATGAACGCAAAGATTGAAACTCCTTTTGATTGAATGAATAGGCAGCAAGCCCGGTCAAATACAAGTTCCAGGCCCAGCCACTAAATACTGATTCAGAGAAAATCGCAGTAGTGACAAATAGAAAAATGGAAAAAACCAGGAGGTATCTGTACCTGTTTTCTAACTCCGGCATAATATTTATCCTGGCAAAACTACGGTAACGAACCGTGATCAGCAGGCTGACAATAAACGGGGCGATAGATGAAGACATAGGTTATGAATGTATTGGTTTTTTGGAAGGCTAATCAACCATTCAACAATAAAGCTGAAGTAAAATTAATTAAAACTATCTTACTTTAGTAACATAAACATAGCCATCAGAAAACAATAACTCCGGATCACGACAAATCAGTACCCGAAATAAAACTGGTTGAACATTAATTTGAAAGTACCGCAGGTTTGAGCCCGGAATGTAATCTCCGGTCCGAAGGCGATCAATTTCCCCAAACCAACTTTCGCCTCAAAAGCAGCCACTCCATTCTGCAAATATCCCGAACCAAAGGCCCATCCGCTTCTCAGCGGCGAATCCATTCCATACCATGCCAGAGGGATGACTTTCCCACCGATGGCTGCCTCAGGGGAGAGACTGAATACAGGGCTCGAATCAAAGAAAACATCAGCTTCAGAAGGCATGCCCCATCCTGAAGGTTGTACATTATTGATGTTAACCCTGAGGATGCTTCCGGGAATGTAATACTTATCTGACGACAAGGGTGTCTCCCTGCCTTTATTCATTTCTACGAGTGCATTTCTCACAGGCAATTTAAGGTGATAGGCCAGGCTGGTACTTCTTCCGATGGTTACCACGTCGCCGCCGGCCTCCATAAATTCCCTGAGTGCGACTATTGAACTGTCTGTACTTATCTTTCCCCATTGATACCTGAATTCTGAAGGTATATCATTGATATCTGTTGTGTCAGCCGATGCAGATGACTTGGACGGGGAGAAGGGCGGAATGGCCCCGCTGACGAAAACAAGAACATCATACTTTTTTTTAAGATTGCCAGCGTTGATTTCCCGGGAATAAATTGATTTGTAGCCGAAATGGTGCTGTTCCATGATCCATCTCAGCCATCCTGATGGAATTGATCCCCCATAGGTATCCCATATTCCTATGCGCAAATCTGACAGTTTTTGGGAAAGCACAGCAGGTCGTACCGAAACAGCCAACACTTTTATACCCAGTTCTTTTGCCAGCCTGTCAAGAGCCTGCCTTGTCTTCCTGCTTCCTGCAACAAAGAATGACCCTTCTGCCCATTGACTGTTATCCGGTTGACTTTTGACCCTGTAAACTGTAGCGCCGGAATGAATCAGGTCATTCACTGCCACGAATGAATTGTTGCACCTTGCATCCAAAATGTATCCGGCAGCAGGAGACGACCCGGGGAAACGACCTGGCGGCGACTGTATCTCCCCGTATGGAATTGGTTCGAACGGTCCGTCGAACTCTTCAAGTACTCTTTTAAACTGGACACCCATTGAAAATACGGGAGTCCATCCTGCAATGTCATAGGGTTTTACCGGAGGGCCTCCTGCATACAAAAAATCATTGGGATGATCCTGGGGCTCGAACATATCCAGGATATGCGGACGAAAAGCCTGGTTTGCCTTCACAATGAAGGATCCTTCAAGGTATCTGATGCCTCCGACAGAAAAATCAGCTGTCGCCCTCCTGACACTTATGCCGGAACGAACAAGGGAATTGACAAACTTAACCGCTGTTGGGAAATCAGGCTGATCAGCAGGAATAATGTACCCCCGCGGATCCCGCAGAGAGGAATCTCTCAATAACGCCTGGAAATATTTTAATGGCAGTGTATCAGGGGTTTTCCTGCCGGTTTCAGCACGGGAGTTACTGCTTTTTTTACCTTTCGGATCATTCCTGAAGGCCTCTGTCAGGGCTTCTACGCGTTTGGGGTAGATGGTCCAGTTATCCCTGCTGCCGGCCTTGATGGAATTGATCCCCATACAATAAATGTTGTACAAAAGATGCTCGCGGTTACGGGAGGCATAATCCAGTATTGCATAGTTCATTGACACCGAATAATCAATGGATTTTCTAAAGTTCCACTTTTGAGGCATTACCGGGAAGGGAGTATTTCCGTTGGGAAGCAACCGGCTGGGAACGAGGGGGATGGATGACGGTGTAGGATGACCAATAATTTCCGTGAGTAATCCGATCATGTTATGAAAATAGGAGGTGGTCCTAAGTCCACCGTTGTACCAGGTGGAGAACACTGATCCTCCGCGCTGTGTGTAGCCGGGCTTACCTTCTGCATTCAACCTGTTTACCATGGCAGCACCCAGGGCATCGATTCCTGTTATGACCAGAGGATTAATCTGGTAATTAAAGGGGTCCCGGTAGGGGGGGCCGGCGACAACAGAACCTGCAGGACCTGCCTGGTGATGATTGTAAACCACCTGCGGCAACCATTCAACATAGAGCTGCCGGCTGATGTTTTGGGTTTCCTTCAGGTTCATCATGTAGAAATCACGGTTGTTATCATGTCCGGCATATTTCTCATACAACCTGGGAAGCAGTGAAAAAGATCTTTTCAAGGTGTCAGCATTACGCATGTACCAGCCGGAGACCAATTCCTGTCCATCCGGATTTGCATGAGCTGCAAGTATGATTACATCATTAAGAATCCTGATGGTTTCAGCATCCTTCCTGCTTACCAGCTGCCAGATTGTTTCAATGAGCTGGTGTGTTCCGACAGTTTCGGTGGCATGAAGTCCACCGTCAATCCAAACAACAGCTTTGCCTTCCATCGCCATGGACCGGGCTTCTGACTCAGAAATATTTTCGGCACGTGCCAGTTTCTGAGAAATTTCCTTGTAATGGTTCAATTTATTAATGTTCTCCGGTGAAGAAACAATCATCATAAATTGAGACCTGCCTTCTTCAGTAAGTCCTATATCTACCAGCCGGACCCGGTCAGAATTTTCGGCAATCTTTCTAAAATAAGCTGCTGTTTGAGTGTAAGTTGCCAATTTGTAATCTTCTCCAGGTGAAAATCCAAAATGTTGTTTCGGCGACGGGACATTCTGCCCAAAGGAGAAATTGAACGCTGTTAAGAAAAGCAGGAGGACTGTAATAAATTTTTTGCTCATTGTGTAGTGATGATTGAAAATAATCAAGGATGAAACGATCATCCTAATATAACAAAATTGATTTTACATGATTCAGCAGAAAATTACCCCCGATTATACTGTCCATCCAGGCAGGAAACCTTGTCGCGGACAACGGGAACTATTTTAAATACAGGAAACAATGATAATAGCAGGAAAATCCTATTTTTACTGAATTCCATTGCACCGGGACAACTACGAACATTTAACAAGGTTGAAAAAATGAAACATCCAAGACTGCTTTCTTCCATCTCTTTTTTATGTACCATTATTTTACTTTTTTCCTGCACCGAAAGCGCACCGAGAAAGGATTACACTCAATTTACTGATCCCATGATCGGAACCGGGGGACACGGCCACACTTTCCCCGGTGCAGTCGTACCCTTTGGCATGGTGCAGATCAGTCCCGATACAAGATGGGAAGACTGGGATGGTTCTTCCGGGTATCATTATTCGGATAAAACAATCATGGGTTTCAGCCATACCCATTTGAGCGGAACCGGTGCACCTGAATATTGCGATGTTCTTTTAATGCCTACTGTCGGTAAAGTTCAGATTCTACCCGGAGAGGAGAACGATCCAAAATCCGGATACCGGTCGGCTTTCAGCCACAATAATGAGCATGCCTCACCAGGGTATTACAGTGTGATGCTGGATGATGACGGAATAAAAGCCGAATTGACTGCCACAACGCGCTCGGGGTTGCACCGCTATACTTTCCCCGCCTCCGATCAATCCAATATCATCCTGGATATCAAAAACAGGGATCAGGTGCTTGAATCAAACATTGAGATCATAAGTGACACCGAGATACAAGGCCTCAGGAAATCAAGACGGTGGGCTGATGAGCAATTTGTCTATTTCTATGCAAAATTCTCGAAACCTTTCAACAAATGCGGAATCGCCGTCAATGACACCCTGGTGGACGGAATAAAAAAAGCAGAAGGGAAAAACCTCCGCGCATTTTTCCAGTTCCGGACCGCCGGCAATGAAGAGGTGATGGTAAAAGTGGGTATTTCTGCCGTCGATGTCAACGGTGCCAGGAAAAACCTTGAAGCAGAAAATCCGGGATGGGATTTTGACGGTATCGCTTCCCTGGCCAGGGAAAAATGGAATACTTTTTTGTCAAGGATTGATGTGGAAGGAGGAACAGAAAAGCAAAAGAGAATTTTTTATACTTCATTGTATCATAGCGCAATAGCTCCCAATGAATTCAT
Organism: uncultured Tangfeifania sp.; assembly: GCA_964506325.1. Classification (GTDB taxonomy): domain Bacteria; phylum Bacteroidota; class Bacteroidia; order Bacteroidales; family Prolixibacteraceae; genus CAINVV01. The sequence goes on along the minus strand of CAZDLO010000016.1, from coordinate 16,418 downwards.
GGATGTTGACCACCGTTACCGGGGTATTGACCACAAAATACACACCGCCACCGGATTCACCAATTACACTGTTTTTTCCCTCTGGGATACTTTCAGGGCCAATATGCCCCTGTATACCATCATTGACCCTGCCAGGTATGCCGATTTTATCAAAACCTTTCTTGAAATGTACAGAGTCGCCGGCATTTTGCCGCAATGGGAACTGGCGGGGAACAATACAGCCGTAATGATAGGTTACCATACTCACTCCGCAATATTGGACGCATACGTAAAAGGGATCAAAGGGATAGACTATGAACTTGCTTTTGAAGCGATGAAAAAGCGGGTGGAAGGAATCGGATACTACAAGGATCTTGGCTATATTCCGGCCGACAAAGCCGGTGGTTCAGTCTCGATGGTCCTGGAATACGCCTACAACGACTGGAGCGTCGCGCAGATGGCCAAAGCACTCAACAAACAGGAGGACTACAGGGACTTCACCTACCGTTCGCAGTTTTACAGAAATATGTATGATCCAACCACCGGGTTCATGAGGCCAAAAAACTCGGACAGGAATTGGGTTACCCCTTTCGACCCGGCAGAAGGCAGCGATCATTTTGTAGAGGGAAATTCTTTTCAATACAGCCTGTTTGCTCCTCAAGATGTCAACGGACTGATAGACCTGATCGGAGGTGATGAAAAATTTATTGCCTGGATGGATACTCTTTTCATCAAAAAATCGGGACATGATCTGAATGTAATCGATGCGTCCGGATTGATCGGACAATATGCCCATGGCAACGAGCCGAGTCACCACATGGCCTATTTGTACAATTATGCCGGGGTTCCGTGGAAAACCCAGGGAATCGTCAGGCAGATCATTGATACATTGTACGACGATAAGCCCGATGGCTTAAGCGGGAACGAAGATTGCGGTCAGATGTCGGCATGGTACATTTTGAGTGCCATGGGATTTTATCCTGTCTGTCCGGGCTCAGCAAATTATGTGATCGGATCCCCTTTGTTTGAACAGGTAAGAATTAACCTCCAAAATGGAAGGCAATTTTCAATCAGAGCCATTGGTGTTTCTGCAGAGAATAAATTCATCCAATCTGCCACACTCAATGGAAGTCATTATTCAAAATCATGGATTACACATCAGGATATAATGAATGGTGGCGAATTAATCTTTACAATGGGTAATGTTCCCGGTAAAAGTTGGGGTACAGCCAGGGAAGACAGGCCTTTTACAGAAAAATACGATAAAGCGGCATCACTCCCCTATGCCGTTACAAAAGATGAATTTTTTCTCAAATCCGGTGAAGTGGCTATTAAGAATGATGACCCGCTTGCAAAAACATATTATACGACCGATGGCAGCAGGCCAACTGAACAATCCCGGCTTTATACAAGTCCGCTGACCCTTGAACAAACTACCCTGGTAAGATTCGCCTCCTTCCGGCCTGGCATGCAGTCAAGCCTGCCGGTATCAGTCGTGGTGAAAAAACTTGAATTTGAAAATTTTACCAACTACAGTAACAAAGGGCAGTTTAAACCAGGACTGAATTTTAGCTATTACGAGGCTCATGTGATGGAGGAGAATGAATTGGATCAGTTCTCCCCTGTTGAAACAGGAATAATTCCCACATTAACCATCGGCAACCGCAAAAGGGAGGATTACTTTGGATATATTTATTCCGGTTTCCTGGATATTCCGGCAGATGGAATATATACTTTCTCCATCAAAGTGAATGACAGATGTACTTTATACCTGGATGAAAAAGAATTTATGCGCGGAGGAATAAAAACCATCGCATTAAAGAAAGGCAAGTATAAACTCCGGGAGAAATATTTTCAACTTGGCGCCAGGAAATTTAACACCGTTTGTTGGAGTGGACCTGGAATTGAGAACCAGGAAATACCAGCAGAAGCATTTTTCCATCAGCCATAAAAATAAATAAACGGCAATGATCAGCCCATTTTATATCTTGCCGACAAATTGGATTAAAGTTTAAATTGCGGGGATCATTTAATAAAACTTAACAAGGATAAATCATACATTTATTTCATTCAAAAGACTAATAAGTGAGAAAATTTTCAGGCTTTAATGTGGTTCTTCCGGGTTTTGCTGCACCTTGTGCATTGACAGGAATATCTTTGAGCAGCCGGCATGTATCTGCAATGGGAAAATGTACAGGATCTGACCCGTACCCTGCATCAACAGCAAGGGATACAATGGTTGCAAATGATTCATCTTTCAAAATATAAACAGGAAATTTCTAACTGAAATATTCACCATGGAACTTCCCCACTATCACTTTATTGATATAATGATCAGCCTTGTTCTGGCCTTTATCATGTTTGGAGTGGGTCTTTCCCTTACCACTACAAGTTTCAAAAATGTATTCTTTTATCCCAAATCGCTGATCATTGGTTTGTCCTCCCAGATAATTGTCCTGCCTGTAATATCATTTACAGTCACCTATTTCTCCAATCTTCCCTTGCCCTTTAAAGTCGGACTGATAATTCTCTCAACCTGTCCCGGAGGAACAGTTTCCGGGTTCCTTACCTATTTTTTCAAGGGAAATGCCGCCCTTTCCATAACATTTACCTCCATCAATAGTTTCATCACCCTGATAACCATTCCTTTAATTGTCAACCTGAGCCTGGTCTTTTATTATGGCAAAACAACCGAAATACAGCTTTCCTATGTTGAAACCATTATCCAGATCTTTTCTGTCACCATCGTGCCTGCACTTATTGGTGTTTTCGTAAGATCCAGGTACCCGGTGTTTGCCATCAATTCCCAACGCCCGCTGAAAATGGCTTTATTGGTTGCCCTTGGAGTAGTCTTTATCATCAAATTCTTTGCTGCCGAGACCAGTGGAGGCACAGGAGTCACTGCCAGTGAGGTACTTGTCATACTGCCATATGCACTTTTGGTGAATGCGCTCTCAATCTTATGGGGTTACCGGTTAGGCAGGGCAAACAAGCTTGGCGTCAGAAACTCCTACACGATCGGTATTGAGGCAGCAGTCCAGAATACCACGCTGGCATTTTTGGTGGCAGGCACCCTGCTTCAAAATCAGGACATGGTGAAGCCATCCCTTATCTATGCCCTTTTTTCATTCTGGACCGCCATCTTCTATACCTGGGTAATCAAGAGAACCAATAAAATCAAAATATTAGGAGAATTTACCTCCTGAAAGAATACCTGATATTGGAGATTGTCTCCAACAATGGGAATTTCCTGCAAAGGGCAGGTTATTCAATTGCCTGAAGGAGAATCCAATAAACTTTACATTCTGGCTGTTGCCACCGAAGATCCAACCGGGGTTTTCAGTACCGGCAATATGTCCATAAATCTGAATATTGCAGAATGGTCAGGGTTTATTGGCCAGCACTACCAGAGAAAATTCGACCTCGATGACGCTACAGTGATCGGAATGAAGGAGCTATTTGTTAAAAATGATAACATCGCATGGTTTTCCTCACACACACATTTCGGATACCCAACAAGAAACGAACCCTATAACTATTGCTACATCTTCAAGTACGTGCTCAATCTGCAACACTTACCTTGCCTGACAACGACCAGATTAAAATATTTGCATTGACAGTGGCCAAGGAAAATTCTGATGATATAATATTACTCCAACCTATGTCTGATGACTTCAAAGAAAACGGACGTTTTAAGCTCAGGAGTACAGCGGGATAAATAATAATTTGCACAATAGCAATGCTGCTGGTCTCTGCTAAAAGCAGAATGCCGGCACTTTTTTTTGTAGGAATATCCATATCAAACATCTGCATAAAATCTCATTTTGTAGTCATTTCCCCTACATAGAAATCATTGTTTTTACTACTCCTTTTCTCCGAACCCCTTACCATCCTGATAGGAGGCCCGATATATATTTGTTTTACACAATTTGACAGAATTGGCCGGGAAACTGGCTGCCACAAATTAAACTCGACGCCATGAATTCAGACCTTTTTACCAGATGGCTGCAGACTGAAGCAGAAATTCTTTTTCACCAGTCAACTACTCCTGAAGCTTTCATGGAAAGGGTTAAACCATTGCTCGAAGCACTGGTTAAGGAGAATAAATCAGAAATGCTTTCAGATAAAGACCTCCAGGAAATCCTGACTGCCACGAAATCTCAAAAAGATCCAGAAACTGCAAGAAAAAACAGTTATTTCGATATCGTTGATCTTTGCCTATACAGGGCCAACTAAAAAATAACAGGCTATTTAAAGTGTAATACCCTTGATTATTCTGAATAGCTTCTTTAATACCCGGGCTCTGCCTGATTAATTAATCCTGCTGCCAAATATGGCAGCAGGATTTGTTTTTACACGGACAATCCCCTTCTTAAAATCAATTCTTAACAGGCCATATAATGCCTCGTTTGGCGCGTCCCTGAAGATTTTCCGGTCCAGGCAAAAATACCTGGAGGGTAATACCAGTCTCAACTCTCCGACTTCTTTTATATCAAACTGCTGCTTACCATGTAACGATATTTCGTTATCTTCGCTATGTTTTAACTACTACCAATATTATGAGACAATTCAAAGGGTATCTTTTGCTATCCGTTGCTGTGTTATGCATGGTTGCCTGCGCTGACCGCAAAAGTGTTCAAACCCATTCCACTGCCAGTGACTCGCTTCAACCATATTACCAGGACAAACCTTTCGAACAGGAATTCAGCATCAGGTACCTGGCTGACAATACACAACAGGCTTCGATGCTGGCTGTTTCCGCAAACCGTGACGGTCAGATCAGGTTATTGACTAACCATGGAGTCATGGTGCCTGATAATGGAAGTATTTTCTTTGATGGAGGACTGACCCCGGATGTAGCCTATCCGCAACTGACGACCAAAAAAATTAAAGCCATCACCACCTATCACAACCAGACAGTATACCTTGATGACAGGCAGATTTTCAGCAATGCCTGGGCAGGAAAATACCAGGTCAGCCATGGACTTGAAAACGCACGGTTGCTGGCTGGTGGAGATGATTTCCACTTCCTGATTTCAGACGGTGAAAAAGTGCTGTACCTGGACAGAACCAGCAAAATTTTGTGGACCGGAACTTTCAGCGGACTTAAGCAAATAAGTTACCTCACTGAGAGAAAATGCTTCCTCCTGGTATCTGACGATAAGGTTGGCGAATACCTTCCGGGGCAACCGATAAAAGAGATTTATACAGGAAAAGGAATCACCTGCGCTTCCGGAATGGCAGGAAACAAGACAATTATTGGCACATCAACCGGTTACCTGATTCTTCCCGGAAAGGAAATGGTAACAAAACTTCCATGCACAGATATTACCGCTATCCGGGAAATTGACGGACAGCTTTGGTTTGGATCCGGATGCGGGGCATTCCGAATGAACGAAGGCGGTCAATACAGCTATTACGCAGGAGGCAGATGGCTTCCGGACAACCATGTTTTGGCTCTTGAAGCCGGCCCGGAGAATTCAATCCTGGTATTAACGCAAAAAGGAATAGGAAAAATCTGCCGCAGGATGATGACGCTTGAAGAAAAAGCAATGTTCTACGAAAAACAGGTTCGTGAAAAAAATATACGGTATGGGTTCAACTGCAGTTCTTCCAGGCTGGTAAACAACTTCTCATCTGGTCTTACCTCTGCACAGCCAAGCGACAACCTGTGGACATCCATGTACCTTGCCAGCCAGCTTTACCGTTACAAGGTAACTGGTTCTGAAGAAGCACTGCAGAATGCTTACGAATCCTTTGAGGCCATGGAAAGGCTCTTTACCGTGACCGGCCGGCCCGGATTATTTGCCAGGAGCTTTGAACGGGATTACAAAGTTGATACCGTTCGAAAACCTGGCTGGGAAAAAAGGGAACTCCTTTCCGGCTCACCCGCAAGTTTATGGCTCCCTGCTGCAGATCATGCCAACTGGACCTGGAGATCTACTGCCAGTAGTGATCAGACAGTCGGTCAACTCTTTGCCCTCACAACAATCCTTGAACTTGCCGATGATAAGGAGTGGAAAGAAAGGGCCCTGAAATGCCTGGATGACCTGGTTGGATACATTGTCAAAAATGATTTTTACCTCATCGATATCGACGGGCAACCAACCCTATGGGGGAAATGGAATCCTGCCTATGTAAACAATTTTGCCAAAAATGTCAACGACCGCAAACTCTATTCTTCCAATATCATCGCCTTTCTGCAGGCAGCCTGGCATTTTACCGAAAAGCCTGTTTACAAGGAGAAGGCCTATGAATTGATGGAAAAACATGGTTATCTGGAAAACCTTACCAGGCCTTTCTCAGAAATCGGCCAATCAGATGCTGATACGCTGAGCCGGATTCTCACCAGCAAATGGAACCATTCAGACGACGAAATGTATTTCCTGGCTTACCAGGAATTGTACAAATATGCCTTCTCGCCCGAGCTAAAGGTTAAATACAAGTCTGCAATCCAGGATCACTGGAACATTGAACGGCCGGAAGGAAATGGGTTGTGGAATTTAATCTATGCATCTACCGGTGCGAAAGAGTTTGACCTCGACAGGTCGGTCCGTTTTCTGCAATCCTACCCCCTGGACATGCGTAACTGGGCTGTTACCAACTCCAACCGGAAAGATATTGAATTGCTGCCTGCCAATTTCAGAAGTCAAACCACCAGCGAATTGCTTCCATTGTCTGAATTACCCCTGTACCGGCATAACGGTGAAATATTCACGCTGGATTCAAGAGGGGACGGAACTTCCCTCATCAGTGCAGGAGATGTTTGGTTATTGCCTTATTGGATGGGAAGGTACCTGGGGGTTATAAAATCCGGGCAGTAACATTTTAGTATTTTAGTGACTTCACTGCCAAACTATGACGAATCTATTTTCAGCTTCCCTCATACTGTCTGTCTTCCTTTTCAATACAACCGCTGTAGCTGAAAACCGCAATTCGCAAAGGTCTGCCAACAGACCCAAGGATACTATCCCCCAAAATAAAACTGTCAACCAGGATTATAAAATTCATATCAGGAAAACTGACGGACCTATCACGCTGGACGGAGACATACAGGAAAAGGAGTGGCAAACAGCGGAGACTGCCAGAAATTTTTACATGGTACTTCCTTATGACACAGGCCATTCTGCAGCCAAATCAGAGATCAAGATGACCTTTGACGACAAAGCGCTTTACCTGGCGGTAATATTTCACGATACCCTCGCCGGCAGACGCCTGGTAGAATCTTTAAGGAGGGATTTTACCTTTAGCAACAATGATAACTTCCTGGTTTTTCTCGACCCGTTCAATGATCAGACAACAGGATTTGCATTTGGTACCAATGCTGCCGGTGCCATTTGTGACGGAACAATGAGCAGCGGTTACCTGGTTAACTGGAATTGGGACAGCAAGTGGGAATCCAAAACAAAAAATTATCCGGACAAATGGATCACGGAGATGAGAATCCCTTTCAAATCTATTCGGTACAAAAGCAATGTTGATCACTGGAATATTCAGTTTTCCCGACTTGACCTGAAACTTAACGAAAAGTCGGCATGGGCCCCGGTCCCGAGGCAATTTCCGACTGCCTCTCTGGCTTATGCAGGCCAGGTAATTTTTGACACACCTCCCCCAAAATCCGGAATCAGGCTCTCTGTGATTCCCTATCTCTACGGAAGCGTCTCCAAAAATTACGAAAAAAGTAAACCCGTCGCGTACGACAGGGATTTTGGTTTTGATGCCAAGGTAGGCCTCTCCAGTTCCCTGAATCTCGATCTGACCTATAATCCTGATTTCTCCCAGGCAGAAGTGGATGATCAGGTTACAAACCTGGAACGTTTCGAACTCTATTTCCCTGAAAAGAGACAGTTTTTCCTGGAAAACAGCGATCTCTTCGCCAATTTCGGCACTCCAAATGTAAGACCTTTCTTTTCGAGAAGAATCGGCCTGGATGCTCCGGTCCAGGGTGGTGCCAGGCTAAGTGGCAAACTCGGCCATGATTGGCGGATAGGGATGATGGACATGCAATCCACCGCTGAAGGAGATTACCTTGCCCGCAATTTTTTCGTAGCTTCCCTGCAGAAGAAAGTGTTTTCCCGTTCCAACATAGGTGCCATCTTTGTCAACAAGCAGCAAATAAATGCGCCTTCATCCTGGGAAGGCAACCTCTATAACCGCGTTGCCGGACTTGAATACAACCTGGCAAGCAGGGATAATTTCTGGAATGCCAAATTGTACGGGCAGAAATCTTTCACGCAAAACGCCGATCCCGCACAGGAATATGTACAAGGCCTTAACATCGTTTATTCCCGGAAAACCCACCTGGTCGAACTGAACCAGGTATACATAGGGAAACAATTCAATGCAGAAACAGGCTACGTCCCGCGTACCGATTATCTTCGGATCAACCCCAGGCTGACCACCAAATTCTATCCCAGGCAAGGCAAAATCGAAAATCACGGGTTCTTCACTGAAGTGGATAATTTTTACCAGCCAGGAACTATGAAACTGACAGAACGTGAACTTGGGTTTGATTATATTGTCAACTTCAAGGACAGAACTCATATGGAATTCAAATCCAATTACATGTTTGTTCTGTTGAGAAGGGATTTTGATCCAACAAACCAGGGAG
>CAZDLO010000016.1:0-7728 GCA_964506325.1 uncultured Tangfeifania sp. | reverse complement strand
TTTTTCACAACTTATGTGCAATACAACCAACAGGCGAAAAACCTGAATATCAATTCCCGCTTTCAGTGGCGTTACAAACCAGTCTCTGACCTGTTCCTCGTATACACAGACAACTATTTCCCGGAAACCTGGTTCGTTAAAAACCGTGCCCTGGTATTGAAAATGACTTATTGGTTTAATTAAACCAATTCTACCTCGTTTATGTATCTTATTTTCAAGCCTTTGCGATTTCCCGCTTAATCCAAACAAAAAATCTCAGCTTAAACTTGTACGGACCAATGCGGAAAACCCAAATCCGTTTTGTCTGATGGATTTATCAGTTAAATTTGAGGATAGTTCAAACAAGTTCTTACCCCTCCATAGAATATTTTTAATTTACTAATTATGAGATTATTAGTTATTACTATTCTGGCTCTCTCGTCATTTACTATCCAACTTATTGCACAGCCAGGGCAAATTCTGCTGAATGAAGGGTGGAAGGCAAAACGGGCAGTGGATGTCCAGGAGGATGGGTCAAGGATAACTTCACAGAGATATCAGCTGAATGGCTGGATGGATGCCGTCGTTCCTGGTACGGTCCTTACCACTCTACTTCACAACAGGCAGATCCCCGATCCGTTCTTCGGAATGAACAATTTGAAAATTGCAGACGTTTTCAATACCGGCCGTGAATATTATACCTACTGGTTCTTCAGGGAATTCGACCTGCCGGATCTGAAACCAGGAGAACAGGCCTGGTTATCCTTCAGGGGAATCAACTATTTCGCCGATATTTATCTGAATGGGAAAAGAGTAAATACCGAAATGCACCGGGGCATGTATCTGCGGGAAAGGTACCTCGTAACCGGATTACTTCTGGCAGGTAAAACCAATAAGCTTGGTGTGTGGGTGGCTCCGCCTGACCCCGTGGGCAATCCCAACAACGGCCAGGGTGGAGATGGCACAATTGCCAGAAATGTGACAATGCAGTGCACAGCAGGATGGGACTGGATCTGCCCGGTTCCCGACCGGAATACTGGCATATGGGACCAGGTATCGCTTGAGATTACTTCCGGGGTTGATATTAGGAATCCATACATTGAATGCCGGGTTCCCGGGATCCGGTATCCCCAGGGAAACCAGGATCCGGCTTTTATCCGGTCAAAAACAGAATTAAAAAACTGTACCGACAAAATCATCAGGGGTATCACCACGGCAGAAATCGACGGTCTCAAAGTATCCGTGGATGTAGTCCTGCAGCCAGGTGAAGAGAAAACAGTCTCATTTCCTGAGATTGAAATAAAAAAACCCAGGCTTTGGTGGCCGAATGGAACAGGCGGGCATCCGCTGTATCCACTTCAACTCTGTTTCAGGACTTCCGAAGGTTCACTTTCAGACAGTGAGACAATACAAATCGGGATTCGTGAAACCTCGAACAAATTTGATCAGTCAATTAATGCGCAGACATTTTTCATAAACGGCCAGAAAATATTCATCAAAGGTGGAAACTGGATCGCCTCCGATGCACTTTTACGCTTAAGTGCTCAGCGGTACGAAGCAGAAATCAAACTGCACGCAGGGATGAATATGAACATGATCCGCGTCTGGGGAGGTGCACTCACAGAACGTCCTGAATTTTATGACGCTTGTGATAAATTTGGCATTCTCGTTTGGCAGGATCTGTGGATTTCAGGAGATTGTAACGGAGAATGGCAGGATCCATTAAAAAAAGATTCCCAGGAAAGGCGCAAAGCCTATCCTGATGATCATAGCCTCTTCCTGGAATCTGTGGCAGACCAGGTTAAGATGCTCAGAAACCACCCAAGCCTTTTTTTGTGGTGCGGTGGCAACGAAACATACCCGCCAAAAGATATTCTTGATGCGCTTGAAAAGGAGATTTTTCCCACACTGGATCCAAAACGCCTGTTCCTGGACAAATCAACCTCCCCGCTGCTGATGACCAACGAGAAGGGAGGAACGGGTGATGGCCCTTACGGGATACTTGAACCGCTCGAAATGTTCACAAAGAGAACATTTCCATTCAATCCGGAAATCGGCTCTGTTGGAATTCCCAACTTCGATGGTTTAAAGAAAATTATTCCGGAAGAGGAATTAAGAGTTCCCCGTACGCCAAATGGTACAGGATCATGGAATTATCACAAATACCATACATTCCTGGATTTTCCAGACCGCTATGGTAAAGTCAGGGGAATTGAAGATTTCTGCATGAAGGCTCAGATAGTCAGCTATGACCAGTACCGGTCACTTCAGGAGGCTTCCAATTACAAGATGTGGAGCTGGTACACCGGCATGCTCGTTTGGAAAAATCAAAATCCATGGACTGCCCTCAGAGGTTCCTTTTACGACTACTTTCTGGACTGCCAGGGTGGGTATTTCGGATACAAACACGCCGCCGAACCTTTGCATATCCAATTGAACCTTAACGATTCAACTATTTGCATTGTAAACCAGACCGCAAAAAAAACAGAAACAGTTACAGCATGGATACGCCTGTTCGACCTTCATGGCCAACTGGTCTCAGAGCGAAAAGAGACTGTTTCACAGGAGGCTCAGTCTGTCAAACTGTTAAAAAAGATCTCCTTACCGGTTAATGAGAACACCCTGTTCTTCCTGCGCCTTCAGATTTTGGATAAAATGGGTGTGGAACTGGATGAAAATTTATATTGGCTAACGACAAAGCCCCGCTCTTATGAGGCACTGAATCAACTTGGGAAAGTGAAACTTCAGTACTCCTCTGAAAAATCCCCGCCTTTTGGCCGTTCAATGAAGGTAACCAATCCGGGTAAGGAGACAGCCTTCTTTGTCCGAATTAAAGTAGTGGATGAAAATGGGGCGCTGATTTTACCTGTCTTCCTAAATGATAATTTTTTCACACTCCTTCCAGGAGAATCTAAAACACTAAACCTCGATTTCCAGAACGCTGACCGAAATCAAACCGCACCTTTGAAGGTTGCCCTGGAAGGCTGGAACATTGAATACACAGAATATAACCTGTAAACATTGATACCTGTTAAAAAAAAATCTATAACCAACATTTATCGTCCTTAACATGCAGAAATTATCCAGACGCAATTTTGTTCAGACAGGAACACTCGCCGTGGCCGGAACCCTGGCGGCGAGTAAAAGCTTTGCTGCGACAGTCCCTGATAAAAAATATACCTGCCTTCGTCCGCCGGTATCTAAACGAAATTTCACCTCGGAGGCAGTCGAAAAGACCATCATTGAGGTAAAAGGAAAAATCAAAAATCCAAAACTGGCATGGATGTTTGAAAACTGCTATCCCAATACCCTTGATACCACTGTCACCTATACAGAGAAAGGCGGCTACCCTGATACATTCGTTATAACCGGCGATATTCATGCCATGTGGTTACGGGACAGCTCTGCCCAGGTCTGGCCATATCTCCCCCTGATAAAACAGGATGACAAGCTGAAAAGGATGATTGCCGGATTGATACGTCGGCAGACTGACTGCATTCTGATAGACCCCTATGCGAATGCGTTCAACGACGGTCCGGGAAACAGCGAGTGGCTCTCGGACCTTACGGATATGAAACCAGAACTTCACGAACGAAAATGGGAAATCGACTCCCTTTGTTTTCCTGTCAGGCTGGCCTATCATTACTGGAAAACTTCTGGTGACACCACGGTTTTTTCGGAAAAATGGCAGCTCGCTGCAAAATCAATTATCCGGACCTTCAAGGACCAGCAGAAAAAAGCAGGAAAAGGGAGTTACTCTTTCATGCGCAAGACTGAAAAGGCAAGCGATACGCAGTTTGGCAATGGTTATGGCCTTCCTGTAAAACCGGTAGGACTGATATGTTCTGCATTCCGCCCATCCGATGACGCTACATTCTTCCAATTCCTGGTTCCGTCCAACTATTTCGCTGTCGTTTCACTCAGGCAGATCGCCGAAATCGCTTCCACTGTACTGAAAGATGATGCTCTTGCCAAGGCTTCAGAATCCCTGGCACTTGAGGTGGAATTGGCACTGAAGAAATATGCCGTTGCAACTCATATGACAGCAGGAAAGATTATAGCCTATGAAGTTGATGGTTACGGCAACCATTTGTTCATGGATGACACTAACATGCCAAGCCTGCTCACGCTGCCCTATATGGATGCTATCCCTTCAAATGATCCGCTGTACCTTAACACCCGAAAATTCATCTTCTCGGATGCCAATCCCTGGTTTTTCAAAGGAAAGAAGGTGGAGGGCATCGGCGGGCCTCATGTCAATGGAGGGTATGATTACATCTGGCCAATGAGCATTATTTTCAGGGCAATGACATCCAACGACAAAGCTGAAATCCGCCAATGCCTGACCTGGCTGATTGAAACGGATGCCGAAAAAGGATTTATGCATGAAGCTTTTCTTAAGAATGATCCGAATACTTTCTCGAGGCCGTGGTTTGCCTGGGCAAACACACTTTTTGGTGAACTTGTCATCAAAATCTACCACGATTATCCGGATATTTTATCATTGGTCTAATCCAACAAAAAGTATACAAGCTGAATTCATTACCTACAGGAAACCTCAACAACAATTTCAAATGAACAGACTAGTTTACCTGATATTACTCTCCTTGCTGCTGGTAGCTTGCCAACATGAAAAAACACTGATAAGCGACAACCAAAGGCTTTCCGACATTGAGAGGATGTTGAAAATTCAGAAAAAACTGACTTCAAATTCCCAGAATCAGATCTGGAGGATTTTGGAAAATCCCAATTCCGTGGAGGAGGAACAGGCACTGAAATTTTTGTATGCATACATGCCTTTGAGTGATTTGGCTGACTACTCCATTGAGTTCATGAAGGCCAACGTAATAAAGAGTTTGCAGGCCAGGAATGAGACACCATGGGGAAAGCAGATCCCTGAGGAGGTATTCCTTCATTTCGTCCTTCCACTTCGTGTAAACAACGAAAACCTCGATTCATTCCGACTGGTTTATTATGATGAGCTTATGGCCAGGATAAAAGGAATGCCAATGAAAAATGCAGCACTTGAGATCAACCACTGGTGCCACGAAAAAGTAAACTACCGTGGAACTGATGCCAGAACAAGTGCTCCCATGAGCACCATTGGTAAGACCTTCGGCCGCTGCGGGGAAGAATCTACTTTTACTGTTACAGCCATGCGGACGGCTGGAATACCCTCCCGACAGGTATACACCCCCCGCTGGGCTCATACGGACGACAACCATGCCTGGGTGGAGGTCTGGATCGATGGAACATGGCATTACCTGGGCGCCTGCGAACCTGATGCTGACCTTGACAGGGGTTGGTTCAGCGAACCATCCCAGCGAACCATGCTTATTCACACCAGGACTTACGGCCATTACTTCGGTTCCGAGGAGACACTGGATGCCTCAGACCGTTTTTCAGAACTGAACCTGACATCCCGTTACGCAAAAACCAAGAAAGTGACCGTGATGGTGAATGACAGCAAAGGAAAACCTGCAGAAGGGGCAAAGGTCGAATTCAAACTTTACAATTATGCAGAGTTTTACCCGTTGGCAACCATCCTGACCAATCAATACGGGGTTGTACAATTTACCACAGGGATGGGAGACTTGTTGGTGTGGGCCTCCGGTGACAAAAAATTTGCCTTTGAAAAATTTCATGTGCCCGGAATGGATACACTGCGCCTGGTGCTTGATAAAACCCAAATCATAAGCGAAAAGGTAATACACGACTTCATCCCTCCAAAAGTATTCAAACCTGTTTCCCCTGTCAGCGACCAAGACCAGAAATTGAACGAGCGACGCCTTGCATTGGAAGACTCCATCCGGAACAAAACCCTTTTGTCTTTCAAAGATTCTGCCTGGATCATCCGGTATGCGAAATCAAACCAAATTTCGGAAGATACGCTGTTGCGTGTTGTTCGTCTCAGCTATGGAAACTGGAAGGAATTAATGAATTACATCGAAGCTAACCGAAAAACCGGACGGAAGCTTCTCTTTCCGCTGACCTTCGGTATCTCAGACAAAGATTTGAGTGACACCAAAGCTTCGGTCTTGACAGATCATCTTGTACAATGCGTTTCTACTTCACCGGATAAAAACATTTCACCCGAGAATTTCGAAAAGTATGTCCTGGCTCCCCGTATCGGCCTGGAAATCCTCTCACCCTGGAGAAGCTTTTTATCCTCAAAGATGGGACCGGAAATGGCTCAGGCTACCCGGCAAGACATGAAGAAACTAATTAACTGGATCAAACAAAATATATCGGTCGACCCCCTTGCCAACAGGCATTCCCGGGCTCCGTTAACCCCCATAGGGGTCTATTCCCTCAGAGTTGCCGACCCTGTATCCCGGAATATCTTCTTTGTCGCAGCTTCCCGGACTTTCGGAATTCCTGCACGTTTAAACCCCGAAACTCTGCTCCCTGAGTACAACCAAAACGGAACCTGGTTCCGCGCCGATTTTGAAAATCCTGAGTCCCAGCCCGAAATGGGAAAGGTATCTCTCAGAGACCTTAACAATTCCATGTCACCACAATATGCCCTTCATTTCACCATTGCAAAGATACAGGACGGAAAATCCCAGACACTTGAATTTGAAGAAGGGAGGAAATTGACCGATTTCCCGGATACTCTCATGCTGGAGACCGGACAATATCTGCTGGTTACAGGGAGGAGACTTTCCGATGCCTCAGTTTTAAGTTCCATTGAACTATTTTATGTATCGAAAGAGACACCGGTTACTGTTAATGTTGAACTTAGAAAAGAGATGGCTGAAATAAAAATACTGGGAAGGTGCGATCCTGGAAAAATCACCCTGAACAGCCTTTCTGACAACAGCGGAGTAAAACTATCCGACCTGATGAAAGCTAAAAACTCAGTTATTGTATTACTTGATCCGGAAAGCGAACCCTCCAAGCATATCCTGAATGATCTCCAACCCTACATCGAACAGTTTGACCATTGGGCCGGACAGTTTATTTTTGTGGTCGTATCCGGGAAAGAGGCAAAATCCGGGACCTTTAATAACTACAGGCTGCCTTCCGGGAAGAACTTTGCCGCTGACAAAAGAAATGAACTGGGACAAATGCTGACTCCTCTTACCGGCAAAATCTCTGTGAACACACTACCTGTGGTTATCTTTTGTCAACCCACCGGTGAAATACTTCTGACCTCTTCGGGTTATAAAATTGGCATCGGCGAACAACTCTTGCAGCTTATCAAACGGCTGGAAGGAAAAGAATCCAAAATTGCAGGGAGCTAATCTATATTTCCCAAATTACTGAAATTCAAAATGCTCCTTATTTGTTTCAAAGCAAATTAGGGGCATTTTTTACAGGTAGACTGCCGCTGACGAACCCCTTTAACAATGGAACAACAATTAATAAACTATCTACACATGAAAGAATTTACCTTTTTATAATTTTTTAACACAAAATATTTGGAGATGAGACACTTCCCCTCTACCTTTGAGGTACATTTTTTTCATAAGTTTAGGTTAGTTAGGTTAGTTAGTTTGGTTAGTTTTAGTAAAAGGATGGATCCGCCCGGATCCGTCCTTTTCGTTTTTTATAAATTATACCCTCAAGGGTTTTATAACCTTGAGGGTATAATTTATACGCTAGGCATCAATTGGCAATTCCTTAATACCTTTTTTACAATTTATTAACATAAAATATTTGCCGAATATCAATGCGGGGCTTAACTTTGCAGTACATTTTTTTTCATAAGTTTAGGTTTAGTTAGTTTGGTTAGTTTTAGTAAAA
>CAZDLO010000015.1:27444-51233 GCA_964506325.1 uncultured Tangfeifania sp. | reverse complement strand
TCATAATTCATAACTCCGTCTCATGTCTCATGTCTTATCTCTCATGTCTCCTAACTCCTATCTCGCCTTCGTCACCTTGAACACCCAGGCATACTGGCAGGGATTATTGGCCGGAGTGACAACCGGAGGAGTAATTGTAAGTTTATTGCCGGACAAAGAATACCTTATTTTTCCACCAAAACCAACCAGTGAGACAGATTCAGCGTTTCCGATACCTTCAACGGTAATGGGCTTATCCTGCCATTTGGTGAGGATAACAAATAAATCACTGCCTTTTTTAGTATAATAAACTGTTGTTTTGGCTGTCACGGCAGGTGCCTTCTCCCATTTCCGCGTTCCGTAAATAGCCTCCCCGTTGACTTTTAGCCACATCCCCATGTCCGACAATCTTTGTTGCATGATGACAGGGATTCTTCCGTCTGCCGCCGGACCGATATTCAGCAGCAAATTACCGCCGCGCGCAACCTTGTTGATAAGAATATGGACCAGCTGTTCGGAAGTGGAATAATCTTCCAGCACTTCGTTCCTGTTGTACCCGAATGAACCGGCTATACCACGGCACTCTTCCCAGGGATGATCGAATTTGGTATCATTGGCATTGCCTTCATGGACCAGGTCATATTCTGTCGTATAGATGCCCCCATGTTTGCTGCGGGTCTCTTTCCCCCAACGGTCATTGACCACCACACTGTTTTTCACAGGTGATTCGTTGTAAAGCCAGGCCAGGAAGCTGGTGCTTTTCCATACCTCACTCGGGTGATCCCATTCCCCGTCTGTCCACAGGATATCAGGCTGATAACGCGTAACGAGATCTTTCATCTGAGGGATCATGTGTTCATCCACATACCTCGGCAAATCGGCCTTGTACAAAGGATTGAACCACTCATACAGCGAATAGTAAAATCCCATATGAAGACCCTTCTCCTTGACCGACCTGGTCAGGTCACCGCACAAATCGCGGTGCGGACCGACATCGACAGAATTCCAGTTCCAGCTTTGCGCACTGGGCCATAGTGTGAATCCTTCGTGATGTTTGGAAGTCAGCACTACATATTTTGCTCCTGCCTCCCTGAATCTTTCAGCCCAGGCATCAGGATCAAACATCTCAGCTTTAAAATGGCTGGCAAAATCCTGGTATTTGAAGTCCTTGCCATATACCCGGTCGTGGTATTCCGTAAAATAATGCTGGGTTTTGGAGGGTTTCGACCACCTGCTCCAGTACCACTCCGCATATTGCTCATAGACACTTACCTTGTCGCGGACCGTTGGGCTGTAGGCAGGAACGGAGTAAAGGCCCCAGTGGATGAAAATTCCAAATTTGGCATCCTCAAACCACTCCGGAACAGGCCGGCTGTCAATCGATTCCCACGTTGGCTGATAATTTTTTTGTGCAAAAGCCGTTGAAATGGCAAAAAACAAAAATGAGATCAAAAACATTGAATTCTTCTTCATGATAAGTTGTATTTCTGGTTGATTCCTTACTTATAATCGTTCTAAATTATTGTTTAATATTCATCAGTTCGTCCGCTGTCAGGGCCCGATCGAAAACTGCCAGTCCGCCAATCTGCCCTTTGAAAAAATTGCCCATCCCTGATTTCAGCAAGACAGCACCCACCGTAAAATCTGATCCGTTGTTTCCTATACCTGAATTAAAAGGATAGGGATTTTTGGAAACCACAATGCCATCGGGGAAACCCTCGAAACCTGTGGTATGATTGATTAATTCAGGTTCCCGCGGTTCGTATATGCCATCCAGGTAGGACCTTATCAACTGTCCATCGTACGTAAAAGCAATACAGACCCATTTACTGGCTGGAACTTCCTGAAGGCTTGCCGAGTAATCAAGTGAGTATGGGAAAGGCGGCGTTGGCTTACCGGTTCTGGAAATATGTCCGCATACCCGGTTGGCCCCGTTGTAATAAGGCAGGGAAACAAACAAGCCATACTGCCTTTTGCCTCCTTCGAGGTATTCATTCCACATGCCCCCTACAAATCCGGTTTGTTCACCGGTCCACTTCACCCAGGCAACAACTGAAACGCCCTTCCTCTCGCCAAAAATATTGAGTTCACCGGTTTTGTCGTTGGCGAGGCTTAGAAATGCCTTGCCACCAAATTTTGCAGAATAACCAGATAAAGTGCCCTCCTTGGTCCTTGGCAATTTACCACTAACCTCTTTCAGCGGAAATTTTCCCTTGCCGAAAGCCTTTCGAGGGTGCCCTTCCCTCTCCTTAAAATCCCAGCAGGCAACCAATCCATCCGTCGACCTGATCCTTTTAACCAGCTCTGAATTATATTGTCCGGGAGGATGAGCAGATGCAATCCTGCTGCCCGGGAGCAGGAAAACCACAACTACCAATATCTGACTAAGCTTTAAGATCATATTGGCTAAGATAAAAAAAAATGGATTAAATGAGGCATTCCGCCATTTGCCCGGTCCGGAATTTGCACCCATTCAGGTTGGCCTGAACAAACAATCCGGCTAACTTTATCAGTCAGCCGGATTGTTCTTTGTTACCGCATTATCTGGTATTACTTTTTCAGATCAGCACCCACCACCAGTCCTGGCCTCCCTTTTTACAGGCCTCACACCTTCAGGTTTCTTAACGCCGGTTGCTGCTGATACAGGGGGCACACCAGGCTTTGCACTGAAAACTGCTGTATCCAGTAATTGTTTTTCAGTTGAAACCAACTCTGTATCTGATAACTGGTTTTCCATACCTATGCCTCCTTTCAGACGCAAGACATTACTGAAGCCCAATTGTTGCAGCAACAACCAGGGTGCCGTTGCCTGCAATTCTGAACTGCCGTACAACAACGCTGCCTTCCCTTCTTTCTGAAGCTGACTAAAAAATTCCACTGATTCCTTTTCAAGCAGCTGACGAGCAGGTATATTCACTGCATTCGCCGCATGGCCAGCTGCAAACAATTCTGCAGACCTGATATCTACGAGTTGCTTTCCACCGATATCCTTTACCTGAACCACCAGTGTGGCATCACTCATAAGTTTTAATGCCTGGTTGGCATTGATACGGTATTCCGGCGGCTTTGGCCTGAAAATAAATGCAAGCACAATAACCAGGAGGGCCAACCCCAGCAGGCCGAGCCAGGGGGAATTACTTTTCAGGAAACGGTTCATGTCTCAATATTTTTGAATTGATCGGTTCTTTTAACACTAAACAGGCCGGCAACTTAGCACCCGCCACCGGTAGCAGCCCCGGCCGACTTTCGTGTGATCGTTACTTTTTCTCTTGCCGGTGAATTAACAGGAGCGACGGAGGAAGCCCCGGCACCCGTAAAAAACTGGCGTGCAGCTTTGCGGAAGCTCATTAGGTCAAGGTCTGAAGAAGAGGCAGTTAACTGAACGCCGGGTTCCTTAATGATGGTACTGAACCATTCATTCAATCCTCCTTTCATGATGTAAATCCTGCTTAACGAATAGCGTGAACAGAGCAGCCAGGCCATCTCGGCAGTCAGATCAGAATTGGCATACAATACCTTATCCTTGCCAGGCTCACTGAATAATTCGAGAATGGCGGCACTCAGAAGTGAATCGGGCTGAAGGTTCAAAGACCCCGGCAATGAAAAAACCCTGAATTGATCCGCGGGACGCAAATCAATCAGCAGGAGTGTCGGGTCATTCCCGATAATTCTATGGGTGACAAGGTCGACACTAAGATAGCGGGTTTTCTCTGCCAATGAACTGAGCAGGATCCGGGGCTCAATCTCCTTCTTTTCAGTTTTTCCAGGAAGTACAACCAGCCCCAGTGAGAGTATTACCAGGAGGATCGCAAGAAAAGTATATTTTTTTTCCATGGCTTAACAATTAATATTCAACCTTTTTGACCTTTCCCTGAATCCATGATGCCCCATAAAACATGCCAATAGCCATCAGGACGAGTAAGAATGTGAACAGTTCAGGGGAAATTCCAAGTACCTCATTGATCATTTTGGCACCGAGTGAATTACTGTAGTACATCGTCTCGAAAAGGGGGAACGCTTCGGAAAAAATAAAAACACCTATAAACATGCCTCCAAGGAAAACAATTCCGTCGATCCGTCCAACCGCGGAAGCACAGACGCTTGTACCCGGACAAAAACCTCCCATGGCAAATCCAATGCCCATAATGATGCCACCAACAATGGCAGACGTTATAAAGGTGGGCTGGATATACAGCAGGGAAAAATCGACAAGGCCAAGGTAACTAAGATAAAGCAGTCCAAGGGAGGAGACGATAGCTGCCGTGAAAAACACTTTTACAACGACAAAATCGTAGCCGAAAAAGGTCCCTATGATTTTGCGGGATGAGGAAAAACCGGAAGATTCAAGGGCAAATCCAAAACCCATGCCTAACAACACGGCAAACATATTATCCCAGGCCGGGGAAATAATACCTGATGAAATGATTGGTCCGATCATAATTCAATAATTTAACGGGTTAAATCCAGTTTTTACGAAACATCCAGGCAGCTAAAAATGCTGTCCCGAAAATGGCAACCATGGTAATGTATCCCCCAAGTGAAAGGACTGCCATTCCGCTTAGAGCAGCACCGCTCGTGCATCCTTTGGCCAGCTGGGAACCAAAACCAAATATTAGTCCGCCGGACAAGGCAAAGATCAGCCTCCGCCTGGAGGTGATCTTCGGCGAATGTTCAACTTTAAATTTCAGCCTGTTGAAAAACAGTCCGGAAAGAAAAGCACCAGCCAGGGCACCAATCACCTCGTAAACCAGCCAGTTGTTCATGGGCTTGAGATCGCCACCCGCAAACTGCGAATAATAGGATGATTTCTCAACATGTGCAGGAGCAACAGCATTTACTGTAGCGGCGACGCTGTTTTTCACTGCTCCGCTGGCTCCCAGCCCTCGTCCTGAGATGTAGAACGACAGCAGGAGCACAATTCCAAGAATGACCCCGCCGAGATAGGGATTCAGGTAAAAAGAACCGTCATTTTTTATTTTCTTCATGGTAATATCTTTTTCTCTAGTACAGGTATCGGGTGATCTGACCGGCTTCAACAATCAGGAACCTGAATATCAGTCCGCCCAGTAATATTAACACAACAGGAACTGCAACAGGAACTTTAAACCCCCTCAGTTCAAGTATTTCAAGTACAGCCGGGAAAATCAGCCCGAGGAGCACTACAAAAGTAAAGAACGGTGCGGTAAAACTACCACCCAGGAAAAGGTTGGCAGCATCTATCTGCACCTGCGAACCGGCTTTAAAACCCATAAACAGGTGGACAATAAAGAACAATTCAATGATAATGAGAAGTATGTCTATCCTGCCCATTAATTTCCTCTCCTTGTGGTCCTTGCTTAGCAACAGGATAACAGCAGCCCCGGTCGACATTCCCGATACCAGGAAAAGCGGTCCGAGAATGGAGGTATTCCACAATGGACGCGCATTGAATGCCGACAGCAATATCCCTGTATATATACCCAGGATAACAGCATAAATAGTCATAGGCCAGGCAATTAATATCCTGTTTTTGATTACCCATGCTTCAAATTTCCGAAGGATACTGAATTTCCAGTCCCAGGAAGGGATCAGTTCCCGCAAATAACTTGCCGACCATACAAATGAAATCGGGGTCATTATCATGAGTACCCAGGCTCCCCAACCCATGGGTGATTCAAGTCGAATGGTCGTGTAGAGCTGCCAGAAATAGAGTTTGTGCTTCAGGTCAAGGAACAGGAAAAACAATCCCAGTACCAGGGCAAAGGGAACCACCATGGGTGCCGTTCTGACGGTAGTTGGGTATTTGTGTTCCTTCCCGAGGATGGTAAATACTCCTGCAAAAAAGAGTATGCCGGCAGCCAGTCCGCCAAGGAAAAGATAGCTGGGAATCTGCCAGTGCCAGATGTTTAGATAAGGGTCGATGTTCGGGATATTGCGCCCGCTTACGAACAATTCTTCCTTCATAGGTATTTAATTTAGCGGGTTAAAGAAGATAAAAAATTTGAGGTTTAGTGCCTGCCTCAGGTGCAAGGGTTTTGAATTTCCTGTTCTTCAGAACATTGACAATCTTTGAATTGGGATCATCAACATCACCAAAGTACATGCAACTGGTCGGACATACACTCACACAGGCAGGGTCCGAACCCTCCCTTACACGGTGAATGCAAAAAGTGCATTTGTCGACATAACCCTCAGGATGTGAATAACGTGCATCATAGGGACAGGATTCGATGCAGGCACCGCATCCGATACATTTGTTGTGCTCAACAAGTACGATGCCTCCCTCCTCAAAATGGCTCGCCCCCGTTGGACAACACCTGACGCAGGGTGAATTGTTGCAATGGTTGCACCGTTCTGAGCGTAACTCGATGCTGACATTGGGATAGGTCCCGTCAACAACTTCTGTCACCCAGTCGCGGCAAAACCCTACCGGTACATTATTCTCAGTCTGACAGGCTACCACGCAGTCGCTGCAACCCACACACTTCCTTGTATCAATGGCCATTGCATATCTCATAGCTTAACCTCCTTCTTAGGTTCATTTTTCAGAAAAGTGACAAAATTGCCACGCATGCCGGTACCTCCCATGACCGGGTCAATTGAGACCCTGCTTATCAGCTCCGTATCATTGACTCCCCGCCCGAAAGCATAGGTAAGCGGTTTGTGGTGATGCCCGAATCCGTGAACGATGTAAACAGAATCCCAACGGATTCGTTGTGTAATACGCACTTTCACCGCAAAATTGGATACAATTCCATCCTGGTTTTTGAGCCAGACATATTGGTCCTTCTTCAATCCCCACAATTCTGCCACCTGGGGGTTAACCCATACCGAATTCTCCGGCATCAGCGCAACAAGGTTCCTGTTGTTGGCTGTCCTGCTGAACGTATGCATGGGCGCACGTCCATAAATAAGCCTGTAATAACCTTCATCCGGTTGCGGATGGGGCGTATATACCGGCATTGAATCAAATCCGGCTTCCTTCATTTCAATCGAATTCAGCTGTATTTTCCCGGACGTCGTTTTAAATTGGTAATCCGAACCGGGCTCAATGTATACCGGTGTCTTTCGCGGGTATTTTTTTACACCAATCCGCTCCATTTCTGTGAGGGATGAACCCACCTGCTTCAGTTGCCAGTCGAGAACTTCTTTAAAATCAGAGTAGTTAAAATAGGATGCCAGCCCAAGGCGCTCTCCCAATTGTTTGGCAATCCACCAGGAAGGCTTCGTTTCATACATCGGTTCAACGGCCGGCATCCTGAGGGCGAGGGTCGGCTCGCGGTGCGCGGTGGCACGGATATCGTCGTGTCTTTCCAGGTAGGTGCATTCGGGCAGGACGACATCCGCAAAACCGGTAATCTCCATGGGCATGGTATCAACAACCACAAGCAGTTCAAGCGACTGCATGGCTTTCATCAATTGCTCCTTCAGTGGGATCGCAACCACAAGGTTGGTACCTGCAACTATCCACCCTTTGATGACATGTTCCCTTCCGGGGGCCGGTATGGAGGCTTCAATCACAGTGTTGGTGACTGCCTCTTTGGCAAAGGGATATCTTCCTTCCAGGGTTTCCTGCCACGACCATGCCGGTTTCGGATAAGCAGGCCTGGGGAATTCCGGAATCTTTATTCCCTCCTTAAAAAATATTCCTCCCCTGCTTCCCCATGCACCCAATAATCCGTTTATGATGGCAATGGCACGTGAACGCTGCACATCATCGCCGTACCAGGTTGTATGCCTGCCGGGATGAATGATCACCGCAGGTGCTGCTGCTGCCATTTCCCGGGCAGTATTGCGTATAAGTTCTGGCTTGAGGGTGGTGATGCCGTAAGCCCACTCCGGTGTAAAGTCTTTTACATGTTCCTTCAGTTCATTGAATCCTTCTGCATACTTTTCAACATATTCCCTGTTGTAGAGGTTGTCATATATAAGAACATGCATCCAGGCAAGAAGCAACGCAAGGTCGGTCGACGGTTTGATGGGCAGCCAGAATTTAGATTTGCTGGCCGCTGTTGACAATCTTGGATCGACAGTGATAATTACAGCACCTTTGTCAATCGCCTCAGACATCTCCTGAACCTGCCCGTTGTGCATATTCTCGCCGATATGGGAGCCGATCAGCACCAGGCACCGGGTGTCCCGGATATCTGTGACCTCCGGACTGCTCACTGATTCGCCAAAGGTAAGCTCAAACCCTGTATCGCGCGGACCACGGCACTGCGCAAAGGAGGGGGCGGCAACATTGTTCGAACCAAATGCGTTCAATAAATGGGTAAAATGCTTGCCCGGGGTTCCGTGGTTGAACAATGCCATACTCTCCGGACCATGTTTGGTGGCTATTTCCTTCATCTTTTTGGCAACAAAATCAAGTGCTTCTTCCCAGGATGCCTCCCGGTAAGTCTGCTCTCCATTACTTACCACACGCAAAAGCGGTGTTTTCAGCCGGTCAGGATCTGAATACATGCCGACACCTCCTGTTCCCCTCGGACAAAGTCTTCCATTGCATTGCGGATCATCATTATGACCGGTGATCTTCTGAATGGAACCCTCCGGAGAAACATGACTCCATCCTGCACATTTCCAGAAACAAACCTCGCAATACGTCGGAACAGCTTTCCATCCGGACGATTGCTTAAAGGCTGATGCTGCTGATTTTTTTGCAGATACTCCGGCTACCAGGTTTGTAACACCGGCTGTCAGGGCTGTAGCTCCCAATCCCAGTGCACTGATTTTGATGAATTTTCTCCTCGTATGCATTCGAATGATATTTAGAGTTTTTTGAAAAATTGTGATTTTCAGTTTCTTACCATAACTCTTGTTCTTCAAAAGTAATTGATTGGAAGGTGATTGACAAATGGACCAGAATATTCAAAAATTTTCAAAACACAGAAAACCAGCATTTTAAGGAACACCTATTTAGACTTGTTAAAAAAAATATAGGTATATACTTGATTTACATTTAATTAATCATTTTTATCGAATAATCTAGATATTTGGAATATATATTTTAATATACTGATTTACAGTGATTTAAATTTTAAATAAATCTGTCATTTTTATTTATGACATCAGGCATAACAAAACATGACGCAAAGCAGTTTTTGAACAAACAGCCACCCTGCTGCAATCCTAAAATGTCGTAGCTTTGATTTCAGGAAAGAGAGAGTACATGGGAAAGCATAAATCATTGACGCGTGAGACATTTATCCGCATAGTTGCAGGGTCGGGACTTGGGTTCATGGCCTGGATATGGTACCGGCTGAGTGATAACGGCTCCCAACAATACAACGCTACCGAATTCAGGCATGCTATAGTTCCTTCAGGAGTAAGTTTCTTCGGAAAGTATTACCTCCACCGCAAGGAGAACTCTGTAACGGCATATTCCGCAACTTGTACCCACGCCGGGTGCCGGCTGTTGAGCACTAAAGCTGAAATCATACATTGCGGTTGCCACGGATCCCGGTTTGATGCCGGGACTGGCATGCCTTTGAAAGGGCCCGCTATCCATCCACTGGAGAAACTTGAATGCAATTACCATGCTGAATCAGGGGAATGGATCGTAAAATTTAAGTCACCTGCGTATTCGAAAATTTAAATCATACGATGCATGGACCTGCAGAAGATTAAACAAATCATACAATTCGACACTGCCGGGTGGATAGCCCTGTCGTCGCTCTTGTTGTGCAGTTTAAGCGGTATTCTGCTGGCCATTCCATATGATTTTGCCCATCCCCATCATTCCGTTTTCAGCATGCTGATGTTCAATCCGGCAGGAGCATTTACCCGCAATTTACATTACTGGAGCGCCCAGCTGTTTTTTGTTTTCACCCTGCTTCACCTCTTCGATCATCTAAGCAAGTCGACAGAGACAAAAATCAAAAGCAGGAGAACCTGGCTGATTTTATGCCTGGCTGTCATGTTTCTCGGTTATGAGATGATTTCAGGATTCATGCTGAAGGGCGACGCAGCAGGATTGCAAGCCAGGCGGATTGTCGCTTCCATGCTGGAATCGGTTCCTGTATTCGGCAGGATGCTGAGATCGGCACTGGCTGGCAGCGAAGATCAATGGCAGATTGTTTATGTTCATCACATAGCAACTGGAACGATCATCCTGTTCATTGCCATTTTTGAACATTTGAAAACCTTGTGGCCCCGACTGAAGACTTTTGTTGTGGTGATGGTTTTCCTCCTGTTCATAAGCTGGCTTTTCAGGGCTCCTTTAGGCCAGGAGGAAAGTAACCTCCTCAAGGGCCCATGGTTCTTTGTCGGGATACAGGAAATGCTTCACTGGAGCAGCCATCCGGGTACAGTACTTTTGATCGTGCTGATTGTACCCCTGGTTCTGCTGGTACTGCCGGAAGTTTCAACCGGAAAGCGCTCAGTCACCAGGAAAATACTGCTGGGATTCTCGGTTTTATACCTGGCCCTCACACTTTTTGTCATTCTGTTCAGGGGAGGAAACTGGGAGTTGAAGAGTGTCCCGGCAGGAATTCCGGAAGAAGAACAGCTTCTGATCTTTGATCCAATTAAATTTCAAGAGTTAAAATCCGGTGAATTTTGGCCTGAAAACAGGAAATCAGAAAGTTGCCTGTTGTGCCATGGTAAAATGGAAGGTTTGTCTGTCTCCCACAATCCGGAATCTACGGGTTGTTTCGCCTGTCACCTGGGTGACCCTTTCTCGGCCGACAAGCAGAAATCACACAAAAACATGGTTAAAGTACCTGGTGATTTCAAAAACGCACGACAAACCTGCGGTACACAGAACTGTCATCCGGAAATTACAGCGAGAATTCTGAACTCCCTGATGACAACCCAAAGCGGAATAATAGCGGTGGATAAGTTTGTATTCGGCGAAACCAAATCCCTGAACGATACCTTTCATGTTGAAAACCTGCAACACACTGCTGCTGACACCCATTTGCGCAACCTGTGTGCCGGATGCCACCTTGGAAATGAAAAGAAAGAAACAGGGAACGCCGGCTGGCTGGAACGAGGAGGAGGATGCAATGCCTGTCACCTGCACTACGACGGCAAAGCTGAGGCAAGCATGAAGCTGATGCAGTCAGGTGCTGAGGGCGCATACAGGGAAGTTCATCCGGCCATCGACATCCGGGTAACCAACGACAGGTGCAGGAGCTGTCACAGCAGGTCGGGAAGGATTTCCCTCAACTACGAAGGATGGTGCGAAAAGGATGTAAAGGATCCGGCAAACAAAACAACAGACAGCCTGATGGTTTTGCCGGACGAAAGAGAGCTCAGGTTTGTTCAGGCGGATGTGCATCACCAGAAAGGAATGGCATGCATCGATTGCCACAATTCCTACGAGATAATGGGGGATGGAAACCGTCACGCTCATAAGGAACAAGCAGTGCAGGTTCAGTGCGTGGACTGTCATCCTACAGGGAAGGCCAATTTTACTGTGCTGGGAGGACTCCCTGACCGCGAATCTCAAATGGTTGCCTGGCTCAGGAAATACAACCCTGAAACGCGGATAATCGTCACAAGCAATGGTGCTCAGCCACTTCTGAATACCAGTGTGGATTCTACAGGCCAGATTTGGCTGACAGACAAGCTGAACAGCAAATTGCACCTCTCAAGGCCTGCTTCCCCGGTATGCAGCAAAGGTGCCGGCCACAAACGACTGAGCTGTGAATCCTGCCATACCGCATGGGTACCGCAGTGCATTGGCTGCCACAACAGCTTTGAAAAGGAGACCCCCGGATTTGACCTGCTCGAATCACGCCCCACCAAAGGGTCATGGGTCGAGTATGCTGACAGAAGCCTGGCGGAGAATCCTGTACTGGGGGTGAGCGACAGGAAGGAAAGCCGCATCGTTACAACAATGCCTGGAATGATTATGACAATTGACCATGATTCCTTTGAAAAGGGTGGAGGGACAAGCTTTCACAGGCTATATGCCCCGGCTTCCGGCCATACCACCCAACGTACTGCCAGGAGCTGCAAATCCTGCCACAACAGTCCCCTGGCCTTAGGTTTCGGCAGGGGTGAATTGCATTACCAAATTTCAGGAAAAACCGGGAAATGGAGTTTTGAGCCCATGTTTGAACTCAATTCCCGGGATGGCCTGCCGGAAGATGCCTGGACAGGTTTTCTGAAAGAGGCTTCACCACCTTATGCGACAAGGGATTACCTTAGGCCCTTCAATGTCAGGGAACAACAGCAAATTCTGGCGGCTGGCAGCTGCCTGACCTGCCACGGGGAAAAATCAAAAGTGGCAGATGCTATGCTGACCGATTTCAATACAACCATCAAACGTAAAAAATCACAATGTATACTGCCCTCCTGGTAGATTAGCAGCCTGCTGTCGCCCATAACTTGATTGCACCCTGCACATCATTTGACAGAGAACCATTGACAGGAGAATCCATGTTTGGGGAGGTACATATTTTTGTTTGCATTTACTCTTATATTAGTTAAATTTGATCGGAAAGAAAACTGACATCAGACACTAATTTTCCTGTCCGATTAAATCTTTTAACCCGGTATGGATCCATTAAATGAAACAAAAGGAATAAGCCATTGCTCCGTTTTCGATTTTGAACAAAGCTGGTATGACCTTCTGACTGATTCCGAGAAAGCCTCGCTGGATGATCACTCAGTCAGCCTGAGTTTTAAAAAAGGGGAAACAGTATGCAAACTGGGGGCATTCGCCTCTCATATTTATTTCCTGGAGGAGGGACTTGTTAAGGTATACCTGGAAGAGAAAAAAAACAATCTTATATTGACGCTCTCCACCAAAAACAGTCTTTTGGGCTTATCCTCACTTTACGATGGAAACAACAAAATGCCGTACTCGATTGCTGCCTATACCAATTCGACGGTTCGGATGATCGATATTCAGTTCTTCAGGCAACTGCTAAAACAGAATTCTGATTTTGCCTATCGAATCATTAATCTCCTCAACGAAAGCACTGCACAAATTTACGGGAGGTTCTTCTCCCTGACTCAAAAACAGCTGCACGGCCGTCTGGCAGATATCCTCCTTTGCCTTTCCAACCGAATCTTTAAGAGCACCTCCTTTAACCTTCCATTGTCCCGTGCCGACCTGGGCGATCTTACAGGCATGTCCACTGAAAGTGTAATCCGGATGATGAAAGATTTTAAGGACGATGGATTAATCAGCATGGACTGCAAGAAAATCGAACTGCTGGATGTCGGCCGTCTTGAGCGTATCAGTGAATTCGGTTGATTATCAAATAAATAAACATTACCGGACACCTTATTTCAGTTGAAATCAGGCCCAACTAACCCCTCACCCACCCCCGAAAAAATGAGTTTAATACAGGTAACCGGAATTGTACTGGCCGGGGGCAGGAGCAGCAGGATGGGTGAAAATAAATCCTTGCTGAAACTGGGCGGGAAAACAATGATAGAATTTTCCATCGGGGCCGTCAGTCCCCTGTGCACGGAGGTTGTAATAAGTTCTGATTCTCCGGATTACGGGTTCACAGGCTGCAAGGTATGGCCGGATGAAATCCGGCAACAGGCACCAATCATCGGAATATATTCATGCCTGAATCGTTCCGAAACTGACCTCAATATTTTCCTGACTTGCGACATGCCTTTAATTAGCACTGCTTTACTTGAATACCTCCTTTCCTGTTCATCTGACAGTGATATTACTGTGCCTGTTCACGACAATGGCATGATCGAACCATTGTGCGGCATCTATAGGAAATCAGCAGCCGGAATCCTGAAAATGTGCATCGATGAAGGTAATTACAGCATGAATGGTTGTATCAGAAGAGCAAACCACAGGCTGGTAACCGTTGATGACCGGCTACCTTTTTTTTCCGGCGATTTTTTTCAGAATATCAACACCCCCGCTGATTTTGAGGATATTTCAGCCCGGCTATTCTCAGGAGGCGGCCTTTGATTCCGGAATCAAAAAAAATTTATCCGCAGGACTCGTTTGGGGATGTTTTGCTGGGATTTCTTTTTCTATATTGCATATCGAAAAAATATTGAAAAGGGAATAAATGACCAGGTACAGGCTGAGCGAAAAATGGATAAAAGCATCAATTACCGGCACCATCTGGGCTGCATCAGAAATAGTCCTCGGAAGTT
Source organism: uncultured Tangfeifania sp. (assembly GCA_964506325.1). Lineage (GTDB taxonomy): Bacteria > Bacteroidota > Bacteroidia > Bacteroidales > Prolixibacteraceae > CAINVV01. The sequence goes on along the minus strand of CAZDLO010000015.1, from coordinate 37,187 downwards.
TCCTGCACAACCTGAAAGTACCCTTTAGCGGGAATATCCTGACCGGCATCGGGATCATAATTCTTATTTCCATCAGTTACATCTGGAACGAAAAAGGTCTATTCTGGCGGGCAGGACTGATTTGTGCAATCATGAAGACCATCTCACCGAGTGCTGTGATTTTTGGCCCGATCATAGCCATTCTCAGTGAGGCTCTTCTGCTGGAAATGACAGTCAGGTTTTTCGGCCGGACCTATTTTGGTTTCATTACTGGCTCGATGCTCGCCATGTCGTGGAACCTGGTTCAAAGAATTGGGAATCTTCTGATATTTTACGGGCTTAACATCCTGGAGTTGTATGAGAATCTAATCTCACTGGCAAAAAAGCAACTGCAGATTCAGACTGATATTCTTTGGCTGCCACTGATATTTTTACTGATAGCTTATTGCCTGATGGGACTAATTTCAGCCATTATTGGCATTCGGATCGGGAAAAAACTGCAAATGCAACCAAAAGCTGTTCGAATTGCCCCGCCACCCGTTGAATCTTCCGGAAAAACAAACAAGCCGGGGCATGATTTTAAATACAGCATTATTTGGTTGCTGTCCAATATAATATTGCTTGTCGCCTCGCTGGCACTGCTGAATTATGCAGGAACGATCTATTGGGGGTTATTCATAACTTTGGTTTCGGCAGTCTGGGCATTGCGCTACAAAAGAGCTTTGCGGCAACTCACAAAACCGGGATTCTGGTTGTTTTTCGTAGCAATTACCATGATAACTTCTTTCGTCTTTTCCAAAGTTCAGAATCAAAACTGGCAGGAAGGGATGCTGATCGGGCTACAGATGAATTTCAGGGCCGTGGTGGTTGTGCTGGGGTTCTCAGTCCTGGGAACAGAACTGTACAATCCCGTTATCCGGTCATTTTTCCTCAAGACTTCTTTCAGACAACTGCCCGCCGCACTGGAACTCTCTTTTGAAAGCCTTCCGCAAATGATTGCGCATATCCCGGATTTTAAAACGGCTGTCAGGAACCCTGTCTCGATCATTAATCAGGTCCTTTTGCATGGGGAAGAACGGCTGTCCGAGCTAAAAAGCAGGTCGAATCCTATGCCAAAAGTGTCTCTTATCTGCGGCGCTGTCGGTTCAGGCAAATCAACTTATGCGCAGACAGTAGCCAATCTGCTTACAGAGAGAAAATTAAGGGTGGGCGGGATTCTTTCCTTACGCCTGACAAATAATGATGAAACTACCGGATACGACCTTCTGGACTTATCAACCAATGTGACGGAAAAATTTCTTCGCTTCGGGAAGGTCCCCGGCAAAGAGCAAATTGGAAGGTTTTCCATCTTTCCGGAAGGCATAGAAAAGGGGATCCGGACACTTGAGCGTGCAACCCACGATAAATTTGACCTTGTGATTGTCGATGAGGTTGGCAGACTGGAATTGAGAGGAGATGGCTGGTCTGATATCCTGAAAAAACTGATCGAAATGCCGGAGACTCCTCTGCTGATCACCGTCAGGGAGGGACTGGAACAGGAAATAATCGACAAATGGCATATCTCCGATTATGAAATTGTAAATGTTGAGCTAACGGATCCGCTCCGGTTGGCTGAAAGGATCTCACAAGGTTTATTGAATTGAAATACAGATGCTTACATCTAAAATTCTGCAACTCTATTGACACTGGAAAACCGTTTTTAAAAGTACTCCCCTGCAATGCGATTCCGCTACCATGCTATGTTATCAAACAACATTTAGATTCATTGCGGAACATAACCGGGAATATATAAAATTCTAATTACTGGCACTTTTCAACCTTTCTTCAGCCAGGTTTCGAACATACAGGTTTTTATCCTTCGTCATTTTTTTGAGTCTTTTGACAACCTGTTCATTTTCCAGATTTTCAGGATGTACCAATTCCATGACATAACCCAGCAGGCCGGCACTGATTTGTTGCTTATCAAAGTGGTCCAGAAGTATAAGTATGGCCTCACTGCTCACATGCGCAAGAAGGGAAAATCTGCGCAGTACCTCAAATCTGTTCAGTACGGCCGGATCTCCGGCAACAAGGGCAAGCCCCTTTTGAACCCCTGCATCGGAGATATTGGATAAGGTAAAATATCCTGCGGCCTTCTGAAACAAACCATAATCAGTTGTTCTCAAGAGATTGATGATTTGAGGATAAAATGCGGCATGATGATCCGGGTGTCGTGAAATATAACCAATTGACCATTCCAGGTACCTGGTGTTTTGCCTGGAAAACAGGATTCTGAGAGAACCGTTGGTGGCTGTAGTATCCAGAATGGTCTGGATCATTGCCCTTGTCGGACCATATACAGTGTGCCATAGCGTGAAGGTTGTATAAACAGCATTTCTGACTACCGATTCGTAAATGGTAGGTTGCGTGGCACCGGTAATACCATCCACCTGGTATTTACTTTCATTCTCTCGTTCAATTGTCAGTTCCTTCACAACCAGCCTTTTTAACATGGATAGTGAATCTGATAAAATACGGTCAAGTTTCAGGTAATCCTCAGGGCCAAAAACAGAATGATCTGTTTTTGTAAGCGGCTCATTTTCAAAGTTTTTAAAACCAAGATATTGGCCCGCCCCATCCCAGTAAATCCGAAGTCTCACCATCCTGCACTCTCCCGTAAGGCAAACATTCTTAAAGATATCACGGCTAAACCAGACGGGAATACCTTCAGAATCCCTGAGTTCAACAATTTCTTTGGCTGAGAGTGAATCCGATTGGTCAGTAACAGGGTGAATACGGCGAACTCCGGCCATACGCTCAAAATCCTTCGGCAACGGCTGAGAATATGAACTCATAACCAGGAACAGCAGTATCAAAAAAAGTAATCCCGGAACAGATACTGCATGAAATTGTAAAAGTCTCATCGATAGTATGAACTTCAATGTTTACAGGTTTATCTTTTTCTGGCAAATCCTGATTTACAAATACTCTTTTGGAAATCTCCATGGCATCCTGTACTCCGGTACTGCCAGCGCAGAGGCTTCCTGGTCTCCCACAATCTGCTCCTTGTCCGGATCAAACCGGATGGAACGGCCCAGCCTCAACGAAAGCGTGCTCAGCTGTATCGGTAAGTCAACCCGGATATGATAGCCGGGGTTGCAGGAAGGCTGCCTGCGGGATCTGATGCATTCAAGCCATTCTATTTCATGACCAGGGGATGGGGCAATAGATACAGGAGGCGTCTGCATCCCGTCCATTTTGTTCCCCTCAGGCGACACCAGATGACTGCTGTAATCTGTCTGCAGCGTACCGTTAACTCCATTGAAATAAATACCCAGTCTGCGCTTCGTTTCCTTACCGCGGGAAAAATCAAATCCGTAACTATTTGTCAATGAACTCATCCATGTCATGGTAAGATTCGGATAACGCATGATTACCTCATGGTTGTCGTAAGCATCACCGTCATCCCTGACAATAAACCGACCCCCGGTCGCACTCACTTCCGTAGGATAACCCAGGTCCAGTGCCCAGATTGGAAGATCAATGATATGGGGCGCCATGCCCGGGGTCCAGCCTCCGCTGAAATCATACCAGAACCCATGGTAAAAGGCATCTTTTACCAGGTTTGGGTTAAACGACTGCATCCTGGCAGGTCCTACCCACAAATCCCAGTCCAGCCCTTTGGGAATATTTGTTGTATTGTTCCCTGAACCAATGCCCTTTGATTCATTCATCACATTAAAGGTTCGAACTGTACCGATCTCGCCAAGGTTTCCCGAGCGGACCAGTTCGACAACTCTGCGGTAATTTTCGCCGGCATGAATCTGTGTTCCGATCTGGCAGATTACATCATGCTTTTTTACAGCATTGCGCACTGCAATACTTTCTCCAACATGCATGGTCATCGGTTTCTGAAGGTAAATATGCTTCCCGGCCTTGGCAGCTTCAACAGCCATAATTGCATGCCAGTGAGCAGGGGTGGCAATAATGACTGCATCAATATCTTTTCGGAGCAGCAACTCCCTGAAATCGGTATAACCCTTGCAGGTTCCCTTGTGCATTTCTATCACAGGATCAAGTCGCTCTTTCCATGCATCGCAGGCAGCTGTAACAACAACATCCGGTCTGACGGCACAAGCCTTCAGGTTCTCCTTCCCCAAACCGCCACAGCCTATTATTCCAAGGTTAATCCTGTCACTGGGCGCCATCCCATGGCCAAAAAGAGAAGAGGATTGAATGATCATAGGTGCTGTAATTGCAACAGCTCCCGTTGCTTTAATAAACTGCCGCCTTGAATTAAACGAACCGGAATTAATTGTTTTCATAGTTTGGATAGTATTGGTTGATTATAATTATAACATCTTGTTTATATGCGACTTAACAGAAAAGTTCTCTATCCCTAAAAAAGGTGCCGGTATTCCGGGCAAATGCTTCATTTTTTAGGTTTTCATGGTAAAGCACGAAAACTGTGCCTCCGTAAAAACAATCCTATTCCTCCAGCGTAAATTCCAAAGGTGTTCCTCCTTCGGAATTAAAATTATCCCAGATTGAACTTGCCAGGGCCTGATCCGGCAAAGTTCCTGAATGAACAAAAAGCCGGAAACGAAGAACCAGTGATTTCCCCTTCATCAATGAATAGCGGGTGCCGGGTGCCGGAAACGCAGGCTGACACCATGAAAGATTGGGATACTGAATCCAGTCGCCCGGATAATCAGGGTTACCTGTATGTTGAATGACCATAAGTCCGGAGGGTGTTTTGGCTCCGGAGAACAATCCGCTAAGATCAGACCATGCCCGCCTGGGAACAATGGAAAAACTATCTGTGTGCGTAGTAATAACCTGTTGCTTTGGAGTTTGCATCCTGACATTCAGTCCACCGTACTGCTTTGTCCCGCGACGGGCAATGGTAATGCTGTCACGGAGTGCAACAAACCGGAACGCAAGATCGATGACCCTCCCAGGGGCTCTCTCCCTGTATACCCGGATAAGGGCAACCTCACGCACCACCGGGATGCTGTCACCCCACTTCCAGATATTTTCCGCTTCAATCTGGGCAAATTCATTGTCAGCATACTGCTTTATTCTTCCCGTTGGTCTTGCAAAAACAATCTGAAGGGCATGAAGGTCGCCACGCCTGGCGCCAAAGTCTACTTCTGGCCATGCCCAGTAAATGCCCCTGTGGTGAGGATGATCCTTTGACCAGTCTCGCGTCAGCATTTCACCCTGAAGCCCGTAAACCGGATGAATGTAATTGCTTCGGGGAACCGCATAAATGCTGGGGTTTGCCATAAATGTATCGTTCTTTTCAGCCACATAAAAATTCGCTGACAAGGTATCGATGGCATCTCTTTCGAAAATAGTGCTGTAGTTGTATTGCAGAACTGGCTTGCCCGCCTCGGAAACCAGGAACTGGCTGCTGTTGTCTTTGACCGACATCCTGTAATTGCAGGATGAGAGAGAAATAATCCCCAACATCAGCAGGGCAGAAAAGGCTTTCTCCATATGAAATTACTATTGATAAGTTAGCAACCTGAAACCGTTACAATATAACCTCTGCAGTTTTAAGTAATGGTAAGTAATCCAAAGATAGCTGAATGCAACTAATATTCAACCCTTAAGGTCATATTGTATCTGCAGCTTCGTTTCCGGCAACTTCAAACCCAAAAATTCGGGCACCGACAGTAATCATTTCAATATAAATATTCAAGCATGGATTGTCTGATATCAATATCAGAACCAGGGTTTTAAACGTGAGAAAAATGGAAAAATCTTCCCCAAAAAACAATCACAGGCAGGACAACAATACGTTAACTTCTTACCAGGAGATAAGAAAAAACATATAGGGGTTAGTAAAACAATATCGCCGGCTAAAGCTTCAACATACGCTCAAACATCAGCGGACACTATTACGCGCAGGTTCCGGGGTTTTACCAGATGCTTATCCGCCTAAGCTGTTCTACAATAATATTTGGCAGGCGATTTTTGGATAGTCCAACGGCCATTTCTTCCTTCTTCTCTGGTTTTTTGAGGCGCATGTTGAAAAGGATAATTTGCTGATATGGGTCATTTTCTGCGATCCTGTTCTTGGTGCTCAGGATGAAGGAAGGCATCAATAAATAAAACCCGCCAACCATCACAATGAAGATCATTAACCTCACAATACCCAACCATTGGAAATAGAAAACGGCAAAAGTAAAAAGAGCGTTTACACCAAGGATCCAGTAGGTAGCCTCCCGGTGATTCATCCTAAGCGCAAGAAGCCTGTGATGTGTGTGATTTTTATCGGCCACAAAAGGTGATTTATTCTGTATGATCCGGATAAGGAAAACCCGCAGGGTATCCAGCAGGGGGTACACAAGAAGTCCGAAGGAAACAGCGGGAGCCGCATAAACAGCGTAGGGAGCTGTCTGGTCGATATTGAGTTCGTTGAACTGAACAATAAGGATAGCAATAATGGTTCCTACAACCAGTGATCCAGTGTCTCCCATCATGATCTTATTTTCTTTGCCATATACATTGTAAAAGAAAAATCCGGAAAGCCCTCCTGCCAGAGAGAAGGAGATGATTGAAAAGGCAAAATTACCACTCAGAAAAAACCAGACGCCAAGTACTGAAGCGGAAAAAATACTTAGACCTGCAGCCAGACCGTCTATACCGTCAACCAGGTTTATGGCATTAATAATTAATAAAAAGACAAAACCCGTCAATAATACACTGACAAACATAGGGATAGCTTCAATACCCATGAATCCGTGCAGGTTGGTAAACCTGAAATCGCCCCAAAAGATCAAAATAGCGGCAATCACAACCTCTAAAAGAAGTTTCTTCCTGGCCATCATGGGTAAGATATCATCGTTCAATCCTACAAAAAGCATGACCAGCCCACCGGCAAAAATATAGATCGATTCATGGATAAAATATACAGTAGAAGTAAGGGTAATTCCCAGGATAAAGCCCAGGAACACAGCTATTCCGCCTAGATTGGGGACCCGCCACAAACTTGCAGATCTGCCATTGGTCACAGACAGGAGATTCAGCTTTCGGCATACCCGGATAATTGCGGGTATTACCATGACTGACACAGCGAGCGCTATAACGAAACTTGCAAATACATTGAAAAAATTGAGCATATTTTAAAGAAATTTTCAGGTAGGTCAAACCAATAAAAACCAAATAAATGATTCCTTGTTTTCATCATAGAAATCAATCATAGGTTTAAATTACATTTAACTGCTTTCCGACTGGAACACCATTTATTTAACGTAAGATTTCAGGGATCCAACGAAGACGAAAAATTAATTGTATTTAACATATTTCAATTCATATTTGACTTATTTATAATTATTTATAGCATTTTATTTATCATATTATGATTTTTCAGAAAATTTTTTATAAATTCAGGCAAAATGCCATAAATCATGAATTTCGCAGATGCCCCATCAGGAACAAATCTCAGTGAAATGCCTCATAATTTCAGTGGGATGCCTGAACTGTTCAGTGAGAAGCAACAAGAAAAATGGCCAAAGGAAACAGCATTGATGAATTTTAAGCAAAATTATCGGTAAAGTCACCAAAAGAGGAAATTTCAAGGTTTTTATCGGGCAATACCTTAACAGTATATGCATTATTTAGATCCTGCCTGGATCAAATTTGAACAAAAAAAAAATACCGGGAGATTAACCCCCGGTATGATATAACTATTGTTAGGCAATATTGAAATTACCAGTCGGCTTTACCTCCTAATCCTGACTTGTGTTGCATGTGCAACCGGCTTATCCGAAACCAGTACCAGGTAACCTCCTCCCCCGGCACCGGAAATTTTCCAGCCCAGGGCTTCATTTTCGTAACTCCTGATAGTTTCCAGGATGAGCGGATTAACCATATTCGGAAACATGGCGATCTGTGCTTCAAATGATGCTCTGAAATATTTACTGAAGGAATCAAGATCCCTGGCAAGAATGGATTCCCACAGGCCACTGGCAGCATTGGCAAGGGCAACAGCCCCATGTTCATCAATATTTGTCCCGGATAATACATCAAAATCAGCCTTCCTGGGCGACAGGTTGATAAACCAGAGGTGCTCCTCTATCCAGGCTAGTGTCTCTTCCGATGTAATGGATGTAATTGCAGAAGGCCAGTAACATTCATTCTGATAATCGAGTTTGTTGACCCCCGGATAAACGATGCCGATCGAATCCTGCGAACCACTGAACATTTTCGTTCCCGGCGGGTTTTCAAAACAGAACAGGGTTCTGGCCAGTTTCTCCGTATCTCCTTCCGGGATGTCCGTATGCCAAAGCTCAATAGCCTTGGCTCTTGTACTGCTCGACATACCGCTCCTGTCGTTGAAATCTATGTCTGGCTCAATCGAAATGGTTATTACCGGTCCCGGGGCAAATTTCGATACAAAAGGTTGATCCAGCCACCCTCCGGCCAAATCCAGCCGGAATGGTATCCGGCACTCCTGGCGAAGTGCGGTTGTCGACCTGACAGGCAACCCGCCACGCGGTATCCGTTTACTCACCAGGAGTTCAATTCCAAGTTCCAGACACAATTTCTGCTTGTCAGGGGTAAAACCATCTTCGTTGACAAAGAAGATATCAGGCACAAGTTTGCGAAGCTCCTGCTCAAAATCCATCAGTCCTGACCCCTGGTTGATCCAGGCTTCTCTTACACTCTTCAGGGCCCTCACCATGTAGAGTCGTTCCTGGTCTGAATTAACTGATTGCCGCCCCTTCAGAGCCCTGATGGTCTTATCGGAACCCAGTCCGACAAATAAATCTCCATGAGAGGAGGCCTCTTCAAAAAATGCAACATGTCCTGAATGCAAAAGGTCAAAACAACCTGAAACAAAGACTTTTTTATTCATAGAAAAAATTTTGCTTTTTTGATTTTGTTTGACTGAACGAAGTACCTCTGACAGGAAAATATCTACACCTTCAGATCAAATACCTGTTTTACAGCAATATATGCAAACACATAGCAATAGATAAGAACTGAAAACTAATGTCAATTGCTATTTTCTGAAAATCAATTGTGGTACTTTGGAAATGTTTTTCGCAAGCAAAACAAGCATTGGGAAGGTCATCCTGTTTCTTTTTAAGACCTGCAGATCTTCCTTCATTTTAAAGATGATATTTTTAAACCCTCCTGTACTCATTCCGCCCATGCGCATTTTCGTTACAACCTCAGGCAAATAGGCGGAATGCAACGTCTGATCACGGAAAACCCTGAGTATATAATCATAGTCCGCTGCACATCTGAGTGTGATATCATACAAGCCATGATTATTATAGACTTCCCGGCGCATAAATAGTGTCGGGTGTGCTGGCATCCAGCCTCTTTGCAGCAATCCTGGTCTGAATGGCCTGCTCTTCCAATATCGTACAACCTTGTTTACATTTTTCTTCTCGACGAAAACCAAATCTCCATAAACCATGTCAATACCCTCTTTGTCAGCCCTTTCAGGAGAAGTAAAAGCATCAACGATCAGGCTGATAGTTTGTGATGAGGCAAAAATATCGTCTGAATGCAAAAAACCAATTACATCACCAGTTGCCAGTTTAATCCCCTTATTCAGGGCGTCATATATTCCCTTATCGGGCTCAGAGACCAGCTTTACAGGAAATGGACTGTTCCTCACATATTCTGCCGTGCCGTCTTTGGAACCTCCGTCAATGATTATGTGCTCTATGTCCGGGTAGGATTGATTCTGAATACTGTACAATACATCGGGAAGATGCTGGATACTATTGTAGGTAGCTGTAATAACAGAGACTTTCATT